>CAZGCX010000343.1:0-2333 GCA_964524585.1 uncultured Anaerolineaceae bacterium | reverse complement strand
TGAGCATATCGTGCTCATAACCCGGAGGTCGCAGGTTCGAATCCTGCCCCCGCTAATCGTAACCGCCTGTTGCTAAAGAAGTTGGCGATGGGCGGTTTTCTTTTGTGGGGCGGTTGCAACTAATCTGCAACTACTTGATCCTGCATCCCGCGCTCCCACTCGGTGCGCTGGTCCTGCGATCTTTGCGTACTCGGGTAGGCGGCTCATCCCGCTAGTGAACGACGTTGCATCATCACGAGGAGCGGCTCGCACGAGCCCTGAAGCGATAGTCGTTACCGATTTGTGGTAGCGTCCGGGGACATCGGGGCTTGCATCGCGCAAGTTCACCGCGGAAAATCTACCAACCAGATGTGCTTGTGGCAGCCTACCCAGCGCATTTCATCGCGACGATCGGCACGTGTCGCATCCCACCGTAGAAGTGTACCTCAAGTGTGAATCGATCGCCGGGTTGTCTGGCGATGAGCGTACGCGGCCCGGCGCAGCGTAAGCGGCATGGCCAGTGTTTGCGTGGCTCAAGGCGTGGTCGCCGATTCGCTGGGCGCACGTGGAAGTGAACTTCGTTGGGAGTCTTGCCTTCGAGCGAGACATGAGGCCGATGTGTGTTCTGCCAGCCAATGAACTGATCGAGCTGACGGCGGAACTCTGTTCGGCGCCGCGACACCAAGATACTGCGCCTGCCCTTGTCCTGCATGGTCTGCACGAAGCGTTCGATTAGGGCAATATCGCCGTGCTGCCCGGCCGCGTGGCGCAGTCGAGACCTGCACCCGGTGGCTGCCGCGTAGGTGTCGAGTTCGAGCTGGATCCAGCCGACTGACCGCCGACATGTCTGCACCACGGGGTAGCAGCCAATGTCGGTCCCCGTCGCGCTATCTGGCTACTCGCCTCTGTCAGGAACTTCCTGCAGCGGTGTTCACATGGTCGCTCGCCCAGAAGCGGCTACCCCCCTTTGTCGTCCTGGACCTTCCGGGGAAAAACTGTGCTTATCTGGCGGGGCAACAGTGTCCGGTACCTCTCTGCCGATATTCAGTTCCAGCAGCGCGCGTTTGGGCCCACCTCCAGTGACTGAACCTGAATCGCTACAATTCCGTTCAGTCCCCACACGGGCGCTGCCTTGATGGCGATCGACCTGACATCGCCCACAAGAGACCACGTGTTTGTTCGATTGGCCAACAAACATGCCATGTCGGTTACTCAAACGCTCTTTTCGGTCTGGATCCAAGCTGCTTAAGGATGGTTCGGCAGAAGGGCGGTTCCGAGCTTGGTCCGGGCTGGCCGAGCGGTCGACTGCCGCACCTGTTCATAATATACGGGGTAGAGATTATGGGGAGAGTCTGGGGGTCTATCGATCGGCGAATCCTTAAGGCAGCGACGTATCCGTCCGATAGGTGGAGTATGGCAGCGGGGGCGGCCAAGCGCGGGGGGCCACACACCACCGGTCCACTCCGCGCACTCCTGGCGAACACCGATCCGCTTCTGCCTCCCCAAGACAAGTCCTGGTCAGCGAAGAGCCGCGGCCTGTCAGCATCGGATGTTATCGGAGTCTTGAGGGGTTCATAGGACAGAGGTCCCGTTTCACTTTAGCCTCCTGCGCTGGCGCACGATAGCTATCACAGGACGTTCGACCTCGCCGGGGGAACAGTCTCTTGGGGGATGATCTCGCTCTGACAGCCCAGGCTGTTGCGGTGGATGAGCCGCAGCAGGCCGAGTATGCCCCGGTCAACTTGGCCCACGCCCCGGCAGCGGCGCTGGCTCCTGTCCCCCTCTACCTACCGGTGGAAAACGGCTTTACCCTGTACCGGTGCGAGCGCACAGAGTTCGACGAAGCGGACCGTCAGCGGCTCTTGGCCAACGGCGTGCAGTCGGTCTTTATTCAGGTGGCTGACCGTCGTCGCTATCATCAGCAACTCGAACAGCGTCTTCAAAGCTTCGTTTCCGATCCGGACGTCGGGCTCGACCAGGCGTCGTCTGTTGCCTACGAAGCCGCGCTGGGGGTGGTGGAGGAAGTACTCGGCGAGTTCGACCTCAAAGCTGGCAGGCAGAGGCTGGACAACGTCTCGCGGTCTGTGGTGGCGCTCGTCCTGAGGGACCAGAAGGCATTCTCTCACCTCTACGCCGCGTCCAAGCACGATTTTTGCACGGCCACACACATGGTTAATGTGGCGACTTGGATGGTACCACTGGCTCACTTCATGGGGTGTCGGGACAAGAACCAGTTGACCGCTATCTGCACGGCAGGACTGGTTCACGACTTTGGCAAGGTTCACATCCCCGACCACATCCTCAACAAGAAGGAAGAGCTTACCGAGGATGATTGGGCGCTCATCCGGCGGCAT
>CAZGCX010000342.1:0-2335 GCA_964524585.1 uncultured Anaerolineaceae bacterium | reverse complement strand
TGGTCGCCTTCCCCCCTCTGGTAGTCGAATTCGATCGGTTGGTTCGGAAGCATTTTGGGTTCAAGCCGCGCGACGTTGATCATCGGCTCGACCTCCGGGAGCAACCCGGCGAGATTGGCGCCCAGCGTACCTTGGCGGGTCCAGCTGAACAGCTTGCAGGCGCTGTCATTGACCTCCAGCACCTCCCCATCCAAACTTCCCACGACGATGGCATCCTGCACACCTTCGAAGACGTTGCGATAGCGCGTCTCGGAACTACGCAGCGCCCGCTCAACTCGACGGCGCTCTGCGATTTCATCCTGTGCCTGTGAGAATAGGCGGGCATTCTCAATCGCCACCGCGGCTTGATTGGCAAATACCTGCAGGTTCTCAGCGTGTACCTGCCGATAGGCACCGGTGTGCTCGCTGTTCAGATTGAGAAAGCCGATGGTCCGTCCCTTGTGGCGCAGCGGGGCTCCGGCGTAGGAGCGGATCCACTCCGTTTCAGGCAGGCTCATCCATCCCGGGAAGCTTCGAGTATCGGAGACCGCCACCGGCCGACCGGTTCTCTCCATCCGCCGGAAGTTCTGCATCTCCTTCCACGGCAGGCGCTGGCTCAATAGCCACTTTTCGATCCGTCGTTCCCGGTAGCCCCGACCGCGTGCCACCCGCAGCTCCCGATCGTCACCCGAGCCCTCTAATAGCATGATATCGGCGGTATCGTGCGGAACCACCTTGCCGACGTTTTCCAGGATGCGATCCAGCACCTCATCCAGATTCAGCGACTCGCCCAGGCTGGAGATGGTGTCGCGCAGCGCCTCCTCGGTGGAGGCCATCTCTCTCGCTCGCTCCAGCGCATCTTCCATCCTGACAATCGCCACCGACAGCGCATCTTGGGCGGCCTTCAGCTCGGTGATGTCGGTGGCTACTCCGATGCCGGCCTGGTAGTTGCCGTCCGAGTCCAGGGCGGGTGAGGCAGAGATCAAGACCTGGCGTTTTTCACCATCGCGGCGGTTCAGCGTCAACTCGTACTGGCTGCGCTGGCCTTGCATGCGCATTTCAGTTTGCTCGAGGACGATTTGCCATTGGTCATCGTCCAACAGTTCGGATAGCAACCTGCCCTGCAGATCCTGCACCTGATATTTGAGCAACTCGGCAAATGCCGGGTTTACGTAGGTGAGCCGGTTCTCGGCGTCGGCGATCACAATTCCGGTGAAGGCCGACTCGGCGACCGCCCGGTATCGCTGTTCGCTCTGCCGCAGCGCTTCCTGGGCCTGCACTCGCTGCTCAAGCTCGCGTTGGGCCTGCTCATACAACCTGCCGCTTTCGATGGCGATGGCTGCTTGCTGCGCAATGGCCTGACAAAGGTCGATCTCCGACGCACTGAACTCGCGGGCCGCACGGCTTGCCCAGAGCTCGGCATAGGAGGTGATCTGACCTCCAACCCGAATCGGGATCAGCAACGCGGTCTGCGCCCCGAATTTCTCCATGTGCGCCCGCTCGAGCTCTCCCAGTTCCAGGTCGGAGACCTGCGTGACAACCGGATCTCCAGTTTCTAGCAGCTCAGCCGTTCCGGGAAAGGCCACCTCCAGGTCGTAGACCTCGCCCAGGCCCGACACTCGCTCCTGCGCGGTAGCCTCCGGACCGTAATACTCTGCCAGGCAGATCGAGCGCTTCTGCTGGGCGTCGTAGCTGCAGATGTAGGCGCTGGTGGCGTTGGCCGCAGCACACAGCATTTCCGCCAGAGAACCCAGCACCTGATCAACATCCAACGTTGCGGCGAACACGCTGGCGGCATCCTTCAGCGCGGTAGCTCGGCGCAGGCGATCTTGTGCCTCCTGCAGCAGCTGCTCGCGTTCGCGCTCGATCGCCACCCGATCACTGACATCCAACATGGTCCCCACCATCGTCCGACGACCGCCGATCTCGATCGCGGCGCCGCGGGCCTCGCACAGCACCTCGGACCCGTCTGCCCGCTGACCACGGAAGGTGACCTTAACTTTCCCTCCGCGCTTCCCCGCCCCCGGGCCGAAGAACGGGATGAGCTTCGGCAGGTCCGCGGCTTTAATGAGGGTCCTCGGGGATTGCCCCTCGAGCTCCCGGCGGGATCGGTACCCAAACAACTCGACGAAGGCCGGATTCACGTACTGGAATCTGCCGCCTTGCACCAGGCACAACCCAACTGGGCTCGACTCGAAAACTGTTCTCAGTCCGGCAGCGATCTGTTGGAGCCTTTCGCGCTCACGTACCACGATGAATTCCCACGGGTCCTTGGCGCACGCCGACGGCGCAGCCATCGCCGCCTCCAACAGGTCGCGCACCACTGACTCGTCGAGTGGTTTCGCGTGGTATTTCC
>CAZGCX010000341.1:0-2349 GCA_964524585.1 uncultured Anaerolineaceae bacterium | reverse complement strand
CGTGGCCGGGTTCGTCGGTTTGCTGGCCGCGATGCGAATAGACAAGCGCCGAGATCAGCTCAATTGCAAGCCACTGGCGATCGCGTTGACCACCGTTTTTTCCGTGGTCTTTGCTTTGGTCCCGGCGCTCCCTGCAATTGTCCTCCGGCTTTCGTCCACTCTCTTCTTCTTCATGAACTTCCGGAGCATGCTGGTGGTCGCGATGGTGCTGCTGCCCGCGATCGGGGGATTTGGGCTTGCTCGAGTAGGCGATCTGATCCAAATCCCAATGCGAATGATTGTGCCGGGGACGAACATGGTTGCGCATCGAGCGAGAGCGGCGCGAGTCCTTGGCAGAACCTTGAGCTCAGCGTTGGCGGTGCTGCTGGCCGCCTGCGGGCTGTTATTGATGTCGCCACCGGCAACCGGGCAGGCCGATCACTTACCGTATGGTCCGGAGACCAACGGGATCGATCTTGCGGATATCTGGGGCCGAGGTGACGACCGTCAACTAGAAGGCACACTTCTGCAACTTTCGCTCAGTCAGTGGCCCAGTTTCGACCTTCACGATGATGACGCACTCACATCAACGTCTCAACGATTGGCCAGCTTGGTGCAGACCGACCAGTCCCCCCGGATTGACATCTCCCCCTATGAGGGCCGGCTGGCGATGGACCTGGCGACGTTCGCCAACGCCTCGCAGATCAACACCTACACGTACACTGCCTCGCTTTTTCACCGCATGTGGGGCTATCAGCAAAACGTATTCTTCTCCCATGAATCTGATGCGCAGGAGTACGGGAACCCGGCCAGCCTGCGGAACGCGGCTGCCTGGTTTGGAACCAACTCGGTCTTTATCAGCCGATCCGAAGATCCGACCGAGACATACGATGCCGCCGGATGGGAACTCGCCTACAGCGACCAGGAATTGGAGTTACGTATCAATCCCGATCCGAAGCCACTTGCTGAGTTTACCGATCGCCCGGTCTTTCTCGTTGTCAGCAAACCCGAGACGGACGGCTACATGAACATCTTCCGACTTGCAAATGACGGTCTGCTCGAATTCGGAGACGCCCTGCTGGTCGAAGGGGGACCGCGCATTGACAAGTATTCGGTGGAGGAGCTCCGACAGTTTGATACGCTCATCCTATACGGCTATGACTACCAGGACAGTGAAAAAGCATGGGAGACACTCAGGGACTATGTCTCCAACGGAGGACACCTATTTGTCGATACGGGCTGGGAGTTCTGGATCCCCGAGTGGGAATTCGAAGTCGCGCCGGAAGTCTTGCCAGTCAATCGCCTGAGTTGGACGAGCTATGGTACCGATCCCACTTATCAGATTCTGTCGACGGATATTGTGGGCGAGGTGGACCCGCTTGCCCTGAAGCCGCTCGAATGGGAAGGGCAACCCTGGACGGTTTCTGGGGCGCCGGCTGCTGAGATTCGACCCTGGGGACATGCTGTGCTAGCCGCCGACGGCAATCCGCTAATCGTGGCCGGCGAATTTGGAACGGGCAAGGTCGTCTGGTCAGGGATGAACCTGCTTGCGCATGCACAGTACCAGGGCATAAATGAAGAAGAACTCAAGCTGATTCACAATCTGCTGGGGTGGCTGGCTCCAGGTCCTACGGGTGGATCGCCGGTTGAGGTGGATTACGCTCGTTCCTTTCCGGACCAGGTCTCCTTCTCCATCGTCTCAACTGAGCCAACCTCCGGCTGGCTCTTCTGGCGCGAATCCGAGTATCCTCGCTGGCATGCCACCGCAGGGATGACCGAGCTTCCGATCTACCGCGCCGGACCAGGCTTCATGCTGATGCCAGTCGACCTGAGCACCGGAACCACAACCGTGGAGCTCAGTTGGGTCCCATCGTGGGATGAGCGCGCTGCTGGGTTTGCAACTGCCGCTGGTATCATGCTGCTGATCGCCAGCACAGTCGATGGCCTGTTTCTCCAAGGAAAGGGCCTCACCTGGCTCAAAATCGCGCTGATCACGCGAGTGCCGAGGCCCTTTCTTGGAGATGATGTCAGTAAAGAGTGGGTGGAACGTAAGCGTCGACAGATTCAGAATGGCGAATTCTCGCACGAGCCAAGGCACTATGCCCCAACCGAAGCCATTCCGTGGATGCGGCCTGAGCCAGATGCGTCGAGCTTGGCTGACATAGGTGTCGATACTCCCACCCCGTCCCAGACCGGGAGTTCGGGCACGCTTCCGATTTCTGTCAGTTCGACGGACAGACCGTTGCCATCACGCCTGGGTTCCGACCAGTTGGACCCCTCGCCCGACCAGGATCAGGTTCTACAGTCCTGGCTCGAAGACACCGGACATCAGGACGACGATTGGGCCACGAAACTGCTGGGCAGTAAGAA
>CAZGCX010000340.1:0-2351 GCA_964524585.1 uncultured Anaerolineaceae bacterium | reverse complement strand
CTACCGGAGGTTCGATAATAAGCTGCAGATCCTAAATCCCGTCCGCGTCCCATAGCCCGACCTTCCCACACGGCGCATTCGCTTGTCCGATGCGATTCCTGGCTTCGGCGAAGCTGTTCGCGCGCCTTGACCAGTCCCAGATCTTCTGATAATCTGATTGTCAGAACGTTCGACAATCAGGAGACGATATGGGCACTTCATACACGCTTCAGCTTGGCCAGCGAGGCGTAGTGACGTTTCCTAAGGAAATTCGCGAAACGCATAAACTCAAACCCGGCGACACGATCACTTTGGTAGACCTCGGCGGCGTGTTTTTGCTCAGCCCGCGGGTTTCGGAAATCGATGAGCTCTCGTCCCGGATTACCCGGTCGTTGACCGAACAAGGCGAGGACCTGGAGAGCATGCTGCAGGTCTTGCGCGAACGGCGAGAGCGATATGGCGACCAGGATCCGGATCTTTCTTGACACCAGCGCCATCTTCGCCGGGATCTGGTCGGACCGTGGCGGGAGCCGGATGCTGCTCCGGCTTGGCGAGGCAGGGGCCATCTCGCTGGCGACCAGTCGTCTGGCGATCGGCGAGCTGGACGGCGCGCTGAGGGAGAAAACGCCCGAGGCGCTGGGTGCGCTGGCGTTGCTGTTGGACCGAGTTGACCTTAACCTCGTTGCCGAGCCGGGTGCTGCGAAGCTGTCCGATTCGCAGAGGTTGGTCGACCATCCGGCGGACGCCCGAATTCTGGCCGCGGCGATAGAGAGTCAGATCGAGTACTTCGTGACGCTGGATCGGAAGCACATCCTGGACAACCGGTCGCTGGTCGAAGCGGTGAACTTTAAGGTGGGGACTCCGGGTGAGTGTCTGGCGTGGCTGCGACGCCGGTTCATTCGGATAGCCAGGATGGGCGGCGATTGAGCGCTTGGCCGCTCGAAAGCGAGCCGCCGTGTTGCCGCGCTATCCCTGGCGTGGCCTGAAGATTACCGACACGCTCTCCAAGTCTTCCGGGCTCGGAAATGACCCTTCGCTGGCCTCGCCCAGCGGTCTGAGCAACTGCGAGATGGGCTCGCTGTCCCGCGCCTCGGCTGAGTCTTGGTACACATAGCGGTCAACCGCGTCTCGGTCATCTCTTGCGGCCCGATATATTCGGCGAATCAGCTAATTGTCAGCGGCTCGTACCCCGCGCCCCAGCCCCAGTCGATCTCGCAGTACGGCTCGCCATCGCCGAGCGGACGGTAACACTGGATCGCCACTTCATTTTGCTTGGCGTTCTCGATCGCCCCCGGACCAATCTGGTCGACCACGCTGCGCGCAAGTTCGCTTGCGACCCCACCGTCCTGAGTGCGCTCCCCGAACCAGCAGAAGGTTCCTTCGATGATGGTGCAGCGAAACGAGATCAGCTGCAGGTCGCCGGAGGTCTGTAGGAAGGTCCCGGCGGCGGCGAACAAAGCCTCCAGCGATTGCCGCTCAAGGTGCGGCTCATCCGGCAACAAGGAGGTACCCTCGGTTGGCGTCGCATCCGTGCCGCCTCCCGCCCCAAGACTGCAGGCGGCGAGCAGCAGCGCAATCACGGCCACCAAGAGCCATCGAAGCGCGGGCCGAGTACGACCGGCCACCTGTTCTGGAAGTAGCTGCCTCATGGCGGACCTCCCTCAGGGACGGTTGCGGGATCGAGCTGTTCATAGGTTGCTTCCGACACGTTCACGCCGGTCGCCGCATCGGGGTGTACCGGCATTGCGCCTCCATTGACCGGTTGGCCGTCGAACAGATACACCAGAGGGACCTCCGACTGTTTTTCCCAAGGGATCGGCGAGCGGCCGCGCGCCATGGCTTTCAATACGTTGTGGCATACGATCAGCGCGGTTCCGGGGTCACCCGTGTATGCCAGCGCCTGGGAATAGAACTCCTGCGGGGTCAGCGGAGCTCCGCCGGCCTGAAGGTGGTCGATGAGGTCGGTGATCATCGAAACCTGAGCTTCCATCAAGGCCGGGTCAGTCAGGTACCTTTGCAACACTTCGGGTGGGATGTCGCTGTCGTCCTCGTACTGGCTGAAGAAGATCGATAGATCGGTCTGGCTAATGAACTCAATCTGTACCAGACCAGAGGGTGGGCCGATCGGACCAAACTGAGGCGCCGGTTCCGGCGTAGGAATGTCGAGCGGCGTTACGTCCGGTCCGCCCCAACAACCAGCGAGCACGAACGCGACCAGAATGGCCGTCAGCCAGGCGGCCGCCGGCGTCGCCAGTTGCAGCGGATCAGCGAGCCGGCGCGGCGTCCGGTGTGATCGGTCAGTTGGGCGCAAGATCGACGAGCAGGAGCTGCGGGTCGGTGTTGGCGGTGTCGAGGATGCGCAGCAGGAACCG
>CAZGCX010000339.1:726-2384 GCA_964524585.1 uncultured Anaerolineaceae bacterium | reverse complement strand
CCGGGAGCAGATATTGGCAGAGGGCAAACCGCTTATCTTCCCGGTCGACACTGTGGAGGAAGGGAAGCGGGCACTGGCGGCGGGGGCTCAGTTTATCGAGTTCAGCCTGAATGACGTGCTGGCCAAAACTTCCAGCGAATTCCTTCGTCTAGTACAGAGCGCGGATTAATCAGGGGGCCAAATTGGCGCCAAGACCAGGTCGAACCACACTCAAGATGCCGGGCCGGTCAGTCGCTTGCCGACATCTAGGGAGGCCTCCAGAACAAGCTGTCTGATCTGCTGGGCCTTTGGACCTTCAGCCCTTGCCTTGGGAGCCGACACGCTGATCGCCGCGACGACCCGTCCGGCCCAGTGGCGGATCGGAGCACCATAACAGATGAGCCCTTCCTCGGTCTCCTCGTTGTCCATTGAAACGCCGGCCTTTCGCACCGAGTCCAGCTGATGTGAGAGCTCATCCACCGTCCTGAGCGTGTTGCGCGTATAAGCATGCAGCGACCTGCTCCCGATCAGGCTTTTGATCTCGGAGAGATCCTTATCCAACAACAACGCCTTTCCGAGACTTGAGCAGTGCAAGTCGGCAACCGGCCCAAGGTCAATGGTCAACCGTGAGTCAGATTTCGAGACACTGCGCAATACCAGCACTTTGCCGTCGCGGATGACTCCCAAGCTGGCGGTCTCCCCGGTCCGCCTGGATAGGTCTTCGAGGAACGGTTGAACCAGAGGCACCAGCACCGGCTCCAGTTTGATGTCGTGACTCAATCGCAAGATGCCCGGCCCAAGCGTATAGAGTTCGGTTTCAGAGTCCTGAATCACGATCTGGTGATCTTCCAGCGTGCGGAGGATCCGGTATACCGAGGCTTTGGGGATTTGCAGACCGTTGCCGAGCTCGGTAACACCGGCGGGCTTGCCGTGCTGGGCGAGCCATTCCAAGACCTGAAGAGCACGAGCAAGGACTACGATGTGCTTGCTATTCGACATTCCGATCGGATCCTTCGTCGAAGCTCAATCCTGAACTCCCACCGCAACGTTCTCGATCCGGCTAAGCTCCATCTGGTCGTCGGGCGACAGTGTCCCGGCAGCCGGGAGCGGGGTGAGCCGCCGCGGCGCATGATGAGATTAGCATATTCAGAGAGAGCTGGTCAACGCAAGTAGATCCGTGTGTTGCACGCCCGGGTTGGGGCAGCCGCTTCCCAGCGATCGCCAACCCGTTCAACCTTCCAGTCAAATAAGGTTCATGGAGGTCGATGGTGACCGAGCACTTCTTGGATGATCGTGTTGTGCACGCTTACTGGGACAATAGCTTGGAGCCGCGCTTGGTGGTAAGCCCAGGAGATACTATCGTCTTCGAATGCCGGGACGCGTCCGATGGACAGATCAGGCCGGGTGACAGCGCCGATGTTCTGCGGCACACCGACTTCTCGCGCATCCATCCACTCACCGGCCCCGTGTTCATCGAGCGGGCCTTGCCGGGGGATGCGCTCGAGGTTCAGGTCGTCGGACTAAAACACAAGGGTTGGGGATGGAATGCTATACGGCCCGGGTTCGGCCTCCTGGCGGAGGATTTCGTGGAGCCGTACCTCCATCATTGGAGCCTGGTTGATCGCCAATGCTGGTTCTCCAAAGGCAGCAGCGTGCGAGTGAGTTACGAGCCCTTCTGT
>CAZGCX010000339.1:0-716 GCA_964524585.1 uncultured Anaerolineaceae bacterium | reverse complement strand
GCCCACAGAAACGGGGCGCTTTGATACCACCGCGCCGCGGCGCGGTGGAGGCAATCTCGACATCGCCAGCCTGGTTCCTGGCGCGGTGCTCTGGCTACCGGTGCAAGTGCCGGGGGCGCTGTTCTCCGTCGGCGATTGTCACGCCGCTCAGGGGGATGGCGAGGTATGCGGAAACGGGATTGAGGCGCCTATGACGGTCACTCTGCGGCTGACCTTGCACAAAGGCAAGATCCTCAGACAAGCCCAGTTTCAGATACCCCCAACCGATCGAGCCACCGAGCGCAGCGGTTACTTTGCGACCACGGCCCATGGGCACGATCTTTACCAGAACGCCCGCAGTGCAATTCGCCAGATGATCGAGCATCTGGAAGAGGCGTACGGGCTTTCAAGTAACGAAGCCTACGTTCTGTGTAGCGTCGCAGTCGACTTGAGAATAAGTCAGATCGTCAATGAGCCGGCTTGGCTTGTTTCGGCCTACCTCCCATTGAGCGTATTCGGCCCGTAGCTCCGCTTGCCCTCGATCACCACTCGCAGCTAGAAAATCCAGGTGCCGGACAGCGGCCTGTCGCTCTAAGTGGGCTAGGTTCTCGAGTTACCGCGCGTAATCCACCGATCGCGTCTCCCGGATCACGGTCACTTTGATTTGGCCGGGGTAATTCATCCCATCTTCGATCTGCTTCGCCACGTCCCGCGCCAGCCGGGTGGCCTGCAGGTCG
>CAZGCX010000338.1:0-2407 GCA_964524585.1 uncultured Anaerolineaceae bacterium | reverse complement strand
CCTTACCGCTGCGCACGTCGAAGCGAGCGCCGTGCCTGGGGCACTCGATCTCGTACTCCCGCAGCTCGCCCTCGGCCACCGGGCCGTCATCATGCGAACACACATCGGTGATGGCATAGTAGTCACCAGCGATGTTGAACACCGCAATTGCCTCACCGTCGATCTCCACGATTAACCGCTGGCCATTGCCCAGCTCGTCGACCGTGGCCACGGTGACCCAATCCAGCTTATCGGCCGTTACCTTTGCATAGTTGTACATTCTGGCTTCCGCACGAAACCCGCCTGCCGGCGGGTCAATGATTGCTAACTGATGAACTGCCGCCCGTCCTAGAGCGCTGCCAGTTCCTCTTCCAGCTGGTCCAGGCCGTAAACTCCGGCTTTCAAGACCTTGAGCGACAACAGCGCGCACTTCAGCCGGACCGGTCCCAGATCGATGCCCAGCAGTTCGAGCAGCTCGTCTTTGGTATAGGCTTTGACCTGCTCCAGCGTCTTGCCCAGCACTTCCTCGGTCAATAGATCGGCAGAGGCCTGCGAAATAGCGCAACCCTCGCCGGAGAAAGCCGCCTCGCTAATCACACCACCCTCCTCGACCCGCAAGTCGATCCGGATGCGATCTCCGCACAGTGGATTGTCGTCCTGATACGAATAGTCGTGGGGGTCCAGCATCCCGCGCTTGCGCGGGTGCTTGTAGCGATCGATGATTTGCTCGCGATATAGATCGTCCACAGCTAGGCGAAAACCTCCTTGACCGCGTACAAACCTTCCACCAGTCGATCAATCTCGTCCGGGGTATTGTAAAGGTAGAAGGAGGCCCGGGTGGTAGCTGCCAGCCCCAGCTTCTCGTGCAGCGGCATCGCACAGTGATGGCCGGCCCGGACCGCGATGCCGTGTCGATCCAGGATGGTAGCGATGTCGTGAGGATGGGCGCCCTCGAAGCTGAATGCCGCCACCCCGCCTTTGTATTCAGCCGCCGGCCCATGGACCGTGACGCCGGGCACCTCCTCCAGCTGTTCAAGGGCGCGAGTGATCAGGGCATGCTCGTGTTCCATGATGGCCTGCATACCAATCTGGGTGAGGAAGTCCACCGCCGCCCCGAAGCCCACGGCCTCGGCGATTGCCGGCGTGCCGGCCTCGAACTTGGTCGGCACCTCCGCTGCCTCGAACTTGCCGTATTCGACCCGCCGGATCATCTCGCCGCCACCCAGGAACGGGGGCATGGCCTCCAGCAGTTCCCGTCGGCCGAAGAGTGCGCCGATTCCGGTCGGCCCGCACATTTTGTGTGCGGAGAACGCCAGAAAATCGATCCCCAGCTCAACCACATCGACCGGCATGTGCGGCACGGACTGAGCGCCGTCGATCATCACCAACGCGCCGGCGGCATGCGCCAGTTCGGTCAGCCCCTTCACCGGCGTGATGGTGCCCAAGACGTTCGACATCTGGCTGAAGCTCACCAGCTTCGGTTTCTTTTCCAGCAATTGCTTGAAGGCTGCCTCGTCCAAGCGCAGGTCGTCGGTGAGCGGCACGTACTCGATCGAGAATCCCAATTGGGCGGCCATCAGCTGCCAGGGGACGATATTCGAGTGGTGCTCCATCTCGGAGAGCAAAATCAGGTCGGCCTGGCCCAGGTTGGCGCGGCCCCAGCTTTGGGCCACCAGGTTGATCGACTCGGTGGTATTGCGGGTGAAGATCACCTCGCGGGTCTCGGCCCCGATGAATTGGGCGACCTTGGCCCGTGAAGACTCGTACATCTCGGTCGCCTCCTCGGCGAGCAAGTGGATGCCGCGATGCACGTTGGCATAGTGCTGCTGGTAGAAGTCAGACATGGCGTCAATCACGCTGTTTGGCTTCTGTGAGCTGGCGGCCGAATCCAGGTAGACCAGCGGCGTGCCCGGTCGGATTTCACGAGCGAGGACCGGGAACTGCTCCCGCAGTGCGACAAAACTCATGGCAAGTTCGGAGGTCGTCACTTCTTGCGCCTGCTCCTCTTGGTCTTCTTCGCCGCGCGGACTTTGTCGCTATCCTGGCGTGCCCACAACACCCGATCGGGGACCATCCAGCCGTCGGTGAGGTACACGTCCTGGTTGAATTGTATCGCCACCATCTTGTAGTCGGCCTGGACAACCACGCCCTGCAGCCAATCGTTCACGCGCTGCTCTCCGCGCATATGGTCGCACAGGGCCTCGACCATGTCGCCGACGTCATAGCGCTTGGGTTCAATGCTGGTGATAACAGTCTTTTCGGTTGCCATGCTTCCCTCGACGGAACGAAACCTCGCAAGTGCGGGTGTCTGATATACCTGCGGCATCAGGATTAAACGCGCGAGCCGAGCTTCATGTCAATCATCTCTTTGAACCGTTCTCGCACTGATTCCAGCGGCAGACGCTCAAAAACCGGTTCGAAGAATCCC
>CAZGCX010000337.1:0-2425 GCA_964524585.1 uncultured Anaerolineaceae bacterium | reverse complement strand
CTCCGTCAATTCGATACTCTGGCCGACTTCGACCGCCCGGCTCAGACCTCGCAACTGTGCGGGAGCCAGGGTGCGCACCATCAAGGCCCGTGCCGAGGTCAATACCAGGAGCGGTTCCCTGCCCAGCAGTCTGGCGAGAGTCTCAACCCGCCTCCGTCTGGTACTGCTGCCCCAAGGCTGAAGCTCATAGAACAGTGGATCGGTCTCTGGGAAGACGATGGTTCGCAGCTCTGGCGCCCAAAGCTGCAACTCCTGTGAGAGGGTCAGCACCCGATCGGCCCGCGGGACCACCAGAACTGTCGGCGAATGACGGTTCGTCGCCAGGGCAGCCGTCACCGGCAGTCTCGCCGCACTGGGCAACGGTGCGCGGTGCGTTCCCCCGGATACGATCGCCTGCTGCAACTGGCGGTAATCGGGTAAGTCACGAATCAGGTCAAGCAGACTAGCGAGATTCACTTCCCGTATTGCACCGGTTCATGGCGATTTCGATTCCGCTTTCCAGGAACTCCCGCACGCACGTAACCGCCAGATCGATCGCTCGGTCGAAAGACTCCTGTTCGCTCGGCCTCAGATCCGACAAAACGTAGCGAGCCGGGTCAACGCCGGGAGGCGGTCGACCGATGCCGATTCGCAGCCGGGGAAACCCGGGGTCGCCCAGGTGGTTGATGATGGATCGCATTCCACGGTGGCCGGAAGAACCACCGAACGGCCGCATGCGAAGCGCACCGAGCGGCAAGTCCATCTCGTCGAAGACGACCAGCAGTCCCGACAGCTCGACCTTGAAGGCGCGCATCAGAGAGGCCACCGACCGTCCAGATTCGTTTACGTAGGTCTGAGGTTTGGCAAGGATCACATGCGGTGCCTGCTTTTCATCCCATCCGACCAGGGCATTGGATTGCGAATGCTTCAGCGGCAGTTTGAGCTCGGCGGCCAGGCGATCGAGCAGCATGAAGCCGACGTTGTGGCGGTTCGTCCGGTAGTGCCGGCCCGGATTGCCCAGTCCGACCACCAGCGCTGGCCGCGGGGCGCTCATCCCCGCCGGCCTCCGCCCCGCATCCGCTCTACTCGGCCGTGCAATCGCCGGGTCTTTACGTAGGCGGCATAGTTCCGCAGGCGAGGGGCCAGCACCGAGTACAGCGCGAACGCCAGCAGCAGGCCCGCTCCCAGGCCAATGCCCCGGGCCAGTGCCCGGTCGAACGGGTCGGGAGGGGTCACCCGGTCCTCGACCGCGGCCGCGGCTTGGGGGAGTTCGCCGGCGGCGATGGGCGTTGCAGCGACGGCCGCCGCGGCCGCCGGCACCTCGGTTGGCGTGTAATTGCGGACCTGTATGCCGCTGACGATTGCTTCCAGCGGATCCTGACCTTGCAGGTGAACCAGCAGCCGAATGCGATAGGCCCCGTCGCTGATTCCCGAGCTGTCCCAGATGGCCAGCCGACCGTCAATCACAGGCGTATCCAGTGCCTCGCCGATCGCAAACCAGGTGTCGGTCGGATCCGGGTCGAAACCAAACGCCAGCTCGTAGGACTCAACGGCTGGGTGACTGGCGGTACCGACGATGGAGACCACGCCACTGACCGATTGACCGGCACTTGGCTGCCGAATCTCGGCGAAGCCGGGCACATCGGCCAGCACAAAGGCCAGTGCCAGCACCCCAGCGAGGGCCGGCGCTGGGGGCCGAATCGCAGAGAGTACAGCACGCGGGCCGCCGGATTCGAGCGGAATCGACATAACAGGCTAGTCTATCACGCCGGTTCTCAACGCGAGTTGACGCAGCGCGGCCGGCCAATTACAATCCAGTCTCAGGCTTCTTGGGGCGCCACCCCTGGCGGGGGGCGGCCCGATTTTTGTGCGTTTCAGCCGTGCAGCCCGCTCGGTGTTCGAGCAGATGCCATGCGATCCAGGCGGGGTTGAGCAGCTACTGAGGGCAAAGCGATGGCGAAAGCTAAACAGCAAATCGACGCGGAAGTCATCAGCCTCGATGGGGGTGAGGTCGACCAGTTGGAGGCGGAGGAAGTTCATCTTCGTCAGACCACGGCCCGAACCGTCTCGGCCGATCGTGTAGATATGCAGCAGACCGGCGTGTGGAGCGTTCAGGGCGGATCGATCGACGTGCGCCAATCCGGCGCTGCCGCCGTTCGTGGGGAGGTCGTGCATCTGATCGACTCCGGGACCGGGCTAGCGGTCGCCGACGGAATTGAGATGGCCGGTTCGCGCGCCGGAGTGGCAATTGCGCGTGAGGTGTCGCTGACCAATAGCCCAACCTTGATTCTGCTTGCCCGTCAGGTCAACGGCAATGTGGAGACTTATCTGGACTCCAGAGGCGCGGTGCTGGCTGGCCTGGCAGCCGGATTGGCCAGCGGCATCTTCTTCGTGCTTGGCAGCTTGTTGCGCCTCTCGAGCATTCTGCACTATGTGAAGCTTTCTC
>CAZGCX010000336.1:0-2426 GCA_964524585.1 uncultured Anaerolineaceae bacterium | reverse complement strand
TTCAGTCCGGATGCCGCGGGTGATCCAGTTCTCGGATGCATTGAGGATGTGCCACTGATAGCCCTGAACCACCGCCAAGCGGTCGTCCACCAGCTGGGGATGATCGGACTCTTCCTCATCGTTGCTGTTGATGCCGTAGAAGTAAGCCAAGAACTGCTGCAGGATGTCTGGCGGCGGAATGAAATCGGCGTCGAAAACCGCGATGAACTCCGCTCGGGGGTCGGTGACCTCCAGCGCCTTCTCCAGTGCACCGCCCTTGAAACCGCTGCGGTCGTGGCGGCGAGAGATCTTGACTCGCGGGTGAGCGGCCCAGCGCTGGTCGAGAATGGCAATCGTCTCATCCGAGGAATCATCGGCGACCACCACTTCGTAGTTGTCGTAATTCAGGTTGGTGCAGGATTGCAGCAGCCGGTCGACGACCGAAGCTTCGTTGTAGAGCGGGAGGTGAATCGAGATGAACGGCTTGTGGGGAAGCTTATCTTTGTGCTCGCCGTTCTTGGGCAGACTGCGGAGCCCGTGGCCGTTCCCATTGCCATTGAACAGGCCATTCCCGTTGCCGTGGCCGTTTCCATTTCCGTTGCCATTCCCGTTGGTAAGCAGGATTAGCGCCATGCTCAGGTAGTATTTGAGCGCGTACAGGAAGAACAGTCCACCAAAAAACAGCGCGACAAACGCGAACAGCCGGAGCGGCGGGCTCACCTGTGCCATAGGCATGAGCGCCGCCGCGAAGCTGCCCCACGCGGTCCAGTTCACCACGTACGGTCGGGCGGGGTACTTGAGTGAACTCATGCGTCGTCGAGCTGTGTGCAATCCTCCAAATGGCCATCGGCCGACTCGCGCACGAAGGCATACAGGTCGGCCCCCTGGGCCGAGATCACGGCCAGCGAGAGCCGCGGGTCGTGCCCCTTGGAAAGCGTTCCGACGATCTTTAGATCCAGGTCGTCATAGAATCGGCGCCAGGCTTGCGATTCCTCTTGCTGTCCCCGCAGGTCGATCGCTTCTGCTTCCATCTGGTCTCCCGTCTACCGGCCCTCACCCAGCTCTCCTCAACGCAAAACGCCAGTCCAACGGACGAGTCCGCGACTGGCGTTTCCACTCTAAGGAACTGCCTTGATTATTTCACGCCGTCCGTGCTCCGGCATCCGCACTGTGCACGGACTTCTTCAAGTAGAAAGGCTGATCCGCGGATCAGCCTTTGGTCTTAGATCCCCATCAGCCCTTAGGCCGATGCTCAGTTAGACTTCGACAATTCCCTCCCGAATGGCATACAGCATGGCCTGAGCGCGGCCATCAACGTGCAGCTTGCTGAAGATGCTCCCGAGATGGGTCTTGACCGTCTTCTGGGAGATCACCAGCTCTTTGGCAATCTCGTCGTTTGACAGGCCGCGCGAGAGGGCTTCCAGCACCTCGCGTTCGCGGGGGGTCAGTTCGGTGTATGCCGGCTCTGGCTGGCGCTCTCGCTGGACCAGTTCGTCCAGAAGTTTGCGTAGCAACACGGGGGTCATGTGGGACTCTCCGCTGACCACCCGGAGGATGGCTTGCTTGACCTCGTCGGCGCTGGCATCCTTGAGCAAGAATCCCTGCGCGCCGGCCTCCACTGCCTGCAGGAGCACCTCGTCCTCACCAAAGCCGGTGAGGATCAGAACCGAGATCTCGGGATGCTGCTTTCGCAGTAAGCGGGTGGCCTCTACGCCGTCCATGCCGTCCATCCGAATGTCCATCAGCACCAGGTCCGGCTGGAACTCGTCGGCCAGGACCAGGGCCTGTTCCCCGTCGTCCGCCTCGCCGATCACGTTGAACTCTGGCTCCATTTCGAGCATTACGTGCAACGCCTGTCGGACGACGGCGTGATCGTCAGCGATAACGATCCGAACTGCCTTTTCGGTCATTCTTGTGTGGATTTGCGCAGGCGGGTGACGAGCGCCCGGAGCTGATTCAGGGCCCCCCGAGTTTGATCCTTGATTCGCTGTAGGTCGTGCGCGGCGAGCTCCGGGTCGGAGGCCAGGCGCCGCTCATAGGTCTCCAGCTGCAGCAACAGCGCCGAGAGCTCCTGAATCACTCCATCGTGAAGCTCGTCTGCCAGTACGATCGGTTCCAATGTGTTCATCGTTGTCTAATTGAGAAATCTCGCACGAGCGGTCCGCAGTATAGAACGAAAGCCGATTTGCTCCAATCAGGATACCGCTGCCGCGCCTACACCCGCCTTACAGCTACCCTGCAACTCGCGCGGCTGCGTGCTGCTGAGCAGAAGGCTCGCAGCCACGATCCCCGAGGTTGCCAAGCGAAAATCCGCCTTGCGGCGGATTGAGGGGTGATGGACGCTGGCCTACGGTGTTGCGACCGCCCGGAAGGCGTCACAACGTTGATTCAGGTGCCCCCACGGGGTTTCGAACCCCGGTTTCGGCCTTGAGAGGGCCGCGTCCTGG
>CAZGCX010000335.1:1989-2437 GCA_964524585.1 uncultured Anaerolineaceae bacterium | reverse complement strand
CACCTGTTGGCCTGGCCGCTCGTGCGGTTGGACGACCCCATGGCCGGGTTCTTCTGCTTTCGGCGCGACCTGATCACTGAGCAGGATCTCAACCCCGTGGGCTACAAGATAGGCCTGGAGATTCTAGCTAAGTGCCGGCCCCAAAAAGTCGCCGAGGTGCCCATAGACTTCGGCTCTCGCAGCGCCGGCGACAGCAAGATGGACCTGGCCCAGCAGCTCGACTATCTGCGGCACTTGCGACGTCTGTATAACTGGCGCTGGCCGGGCCTGACCCAGTGCATCCTCTTCTTTGCCGTCGGCGGCATCGGCATGGTGGTTGACCTGACCATGATGGCCGTGCTGCTCCACGCCGGCTGGTCCTTCGCCCTGGCCCGGGTCTTCAGCATCATGACGGCCATGCTGTTGAACTTTCTGCTGAACCGCCGGGTCACCTTTCCGGACGCGGTCC
>CAZGCX010000335.1:0-1979 GCA_964524585.1 uncultured Anaerolineaceae bacterium | reverse complement strand
CAACTGCTCAAGTTCGTCGCCGTGTGCCTGCTGGGCCTGGGCATCAACTGGGGCATATCCAACTGGCTCTATCTGCTGCTGCCCTCCATGCGCCCCTATTATCAGGCGTTCTGCATAATCGGCATCGTGGTCGCCAGCATCAGCAACTTCGTGCTCAGCCGCCACATCGCTTTTCGAGTGACACCAGAAGACACTTCGACGTAGCTTTCCTGCCGCCGCAAGGCGGATCGTTATCGGCCGGGTGTCTCCGGCGCCTTCTTTATAGTTAATTCGCCGGCCTCGGTTTGCCCATCGCCCAGTTGTTTCGTACGCTGAATTGGCTGATCCGCACAGTACCTGTCAGCCGGGGGACGCTGACGCCGAGTCTGGGCGTCGGCAGACAGCAGCACCGGAGCGACGCCGTTTTCGGGGCCCTTTGGGGATGTCGCTTCGCCAGGCAGTAGGGGCCGACCGGGCTCACCGGCCGGCCAGCCGGCGAACGGAGTGAGCCGGTCCCGCTCGTGACCCTAGGAGGTTCGGGCCAAGCGTTGTTGTTGCGGCGGACTTACGGACGAGTACGACGCGGTTCGAAACCTCGTGGGCCTACGGACCGGCCTGCGACCTTCACCAGAGGAGCCTGTTATGAAGTCGTTCGTTGACCGAGCCAAGTTGTTCCTGCAGTCAGAAGATGGCCCGACGGCCACCGAGTACGCCGTCATGCTCGCCCTGATCATCGTGGTGGCCATTGCTGCGATTAGCAGCCTGGGCACCAAGGTGTCGAGTATGTTCTCGGCCGTTGACGGTACTCTGAGCGTGCCCGGCGGGTCTTAGTAGGCCCGGGCTCCGGCGAGCCGAGACCGGCCCCGGAACCCGAGGCAACGGTATGGAGGGGACGTGGGGCCCGCTGAGGCGGGTGCCCACTCCCCCTTCTCTACTATGCGGTCGAGGCGGAACGACGTTCCCGGTGTTGGATCAGTAGACCTCCAGGGTCAGCCGGGCCCGGCCGCAACTTCGACAGCTTCCAAACCAAGCGGGGAGCCCTTTTATGGATCCGTTCTGGGCCGTCACGTGTGCAATCCTGGTGCCGGGCGTCTTGTGGGCGTCGTGGATCGACCATTCCCAGCGCCGCGTCCCTAACTGGCTGAACGCGTCACTGATCGTGTTGGGATTCATCGTGCAGGGGTATTTCTTTGGTGGTGCCGGACTTTTGGCCGGCCTGGGGGGCTTAGCTGTCGGCTTCGGGGTCTTGATTATCCCCTGGCTGATGCACGGCATGGGAGCCGGTGACGTCAAGCTGATGGCGGCTATCGGCGTGTGGTTCGGCCCCTGGATGACCCTGGTGGCCTTTGCGGCCGGGGCTGTCATCGGCGGCGTCATCGCCGTGGTCATGATTGCCCTGGGCGGCAAGCTGCGTCAGGCCATGGCCAACCTGGGCATCATCATGGTCAAGTGCACCAGCCGAGACACCCTCTTCAGTGAATTCGGGTCCGCCAGGAGTTTCGGCGAGACCTCCTCGCTGCTCCCCTATGGCGTGCCTTTGACTATCGGGTCCATGCTCGTACTGAGCGGACAGGTTCTTGGATGGTGGGTGTTGTAACATGAAAGCCTTGACCGAGGTTGGAACATCGAGTTGTCGCCGGCGATTCCGGGCGGCTGCGGTGGTCGAGTTCGCGGTGGTCACACCGCTGCTGCTGACCATTCTGTTCGGGATCATCGAATACGGCTATATCTTCATGGTCCGGCAAACGCTGACCAATGCCGCCCGCGAGGGGTGCCGCACGGCCATCCTGCAGACAACCGACGAGCCCTACACCGAGGTCACCGACCGTGTTAACGGCATCATGGCCACCACCGGCCTGACCAACTACACGATCGAGTTAACCCACTGGACCACGGGCGATCCGACCGAGTCGGTGACGGTCAGCATCCTTTATGCGGACGTGTCCCTGCTGGGCGGCTTCTTCGGCCAGCGAACGGGGTATCTGGTTGGGACCTGTTCG
>CAZGCX010000334.1:0-2440 GCA_964524585.1 uncultured Anaerolineaceae bacterium | reverse complement strand
TCGTCCCCCGTCTGTGATTTTTGCAGATCCTGTGTGATCGATTGGATCGAGGCCGGAGCACCAGAACGCTGACCAAATCCAATGAAATGGACCGAATAGCTCGCACATGGGCGATCTTTCGCTTGGCACACCCGACGATTGTCACTATCATTTGTGCCTGGCGTCACGATAGGCTCCTACGGATCACCGCCGCCCACGGAACATGAGCATTCTCAAACGACTCACCGCTTGGTTGCGCCGCTTTTTCCTGCCCCCCGCGGGTGCGCCGTTGGGCGTGCGCCTGTTGCCCTTTGTGGTGATGGGCGTGCTTACTGTGGGAGCAGCTGTGGGTGGCGTATATGCCTGGGACTACACCAACTCCCCGCCGTTCTGCGGGACGGTGTGCCATACTATGCCGCCCGAATTCACCGCCTACCTCACCTCGCCCCACGCCCGCATCGACTGCGTGGAGTGCCATATCGGCCGCGGTTTCATCGCCACTCGAGTCACCCGCAAGGCGGGCGACATTCGCCACATCATTTCACTGGCATTCAAAGATTACGAATTTCCGATCCGGGCCACCGACCTGCGTCCGGCGCGCGAGACCTGCGAGCGTTGCCACTTCCCCGAGAAGTTCTCGGACGACAGTCTGCGAGAAATCAAACGTTTCACTCCAGACGCGGAGAACACCCCGGTGAGCATCTACCTCACCATGAAAACCGGCGGCGGGTCTGAGCGCCAGGGGCTGGGCCGCGGTATTCACTGGCACATCGAGAATCAGATCAGCTATGTAGCGGTCGACAAAGAAGAGCAACAGATCCCGCTGGTACAGGTCGTTAATGGTGATGGTACGGTCACTACTTACGTCGACATTGAGTACGGAATGGATCCGGATAGCGTCGACCCCAGG
This sequence comes from uncultured Anaerolineaceae bacterium, assembly GCA_964524585.1. Lineage (GTDB taxonomy): Bacteria > Chloroflexota > Anaerolineae > Anaerolineales > E44-bin32 > JADFRG01. The sequence continues at coordinate 1,551 of CAZGCX010000334.1, read as the reverse complement.
CTGCTTCAGGAGATGGATTGCATCACTTGCCACAACCGGATCACACACCTGATCTCCAATCCGGTTGATACGGTGGATGAATTGATGTCGCGGGGAACGGTTTCGCCCGACATCCCCGATATTCGGAGCAAGGCAGTCGAGGTCTATCATCTGGGCTACTCCTCGCTTGATGCGGCCAGCGAGGGAATCAGCAGTCTGGAGGACTTCTACCGTTCCAACTACCCTGAATTCTTCGCCGCCAATCAGGCGTTGGTCGAGCAGGCGATCGGCGCCCTCCAGCGGGCCTACAGCACCAGCGTCTTTCCGGAGCAGAAGGCAGACTGGACCACCCACGCCAACAACATTGGTCACAAGGACTCGCCCGGATGCTTCCGCTGTCACGACGGCAAGCACCTGAACGACCAGCAGCAAGCCATCCGGCTCGAATGCAACCTGTGCCATTCGGTGCCGGTGGTTGCGGGCCCATCGGACTTCGTGGCCAGCATCGAGATCAGCCGTGGGCCTGAGCCGAGTTCGCACCTAAGTGCCAACTGGATCGGGCTGCACCACGATGCCTTTGATCCATCGTGCAGCAATTGCCACACCACCGACGATCCGGGCGGAACCAGCAACAGCTCCTTCTGCTCCAACAGCGCCTGCCATGGTTCTTCCTGGGAGTACGCCGGTTTCGACGCGCCCAGCCTGCGCAAAGTACTGGGGATACAGCTCGAGCAACTCATTCCTGAACCAACAACCGTCGATCAAAACCTGGGTCTCACCTATGCCGGCCAGATCGGCACGCTGCTGAAGGCCCGATGCTCGGGCTGTCACGGAGAGCAGGGAATCCAGGGGCTGAACGTAACCTCTTATGCAACTCTGATGGTAGGCGGCGACAATGGGCCCGTGATCGTTCCCGGCGATCCAGATTCGAGCCTGCTGGTGCAGAAACAGTCGGCAGAGCAGCCCCACTTCGCCCAGCTTGACCAACAGGAGCTGGCGGCGGTCATCGCCTGGATCGCTGCCGGTGCACCGGAGCGCTAGCTCGTATAATGGCCCCCGATGGAGGACGTGAAATGAGCACCAATGAAGCCGACGTCAGCCGCCGCGAATTCCTGCGAACGATCACCTGGGCCATCGGCGCGCTGCTGGGAGCGGGGTTGGGCATACCGGCCATCGCGTACATCATTGGCCCCGCCCTGCAAGGCCAGAAGGTCGAGCAATGGATCCCGCTGGGTTCGGCCTCGAAGGTCGAGCTTGGCACACCGACCCTGTTCCGCGCCGACATCGAACGCAGCGCCGGCTGGATCACCAATACCGAAGAGTTGTCGGTATACATCCTGACGGAGAACGGGCGCGACTTCATGGCGATGTCAAACGTGTGCACTCACCTCGGCTGCCGCGTGCGCTGGATTCCGGATCAGTCTGAATTCTTCTGCCCCTGCCACAACGGGGTGTATTCCAAGGACGGCAGCGTGGTGTCCGGACCTCCACCCACCCCGCTGGATCAATTCCAAGTCAAAGTGGAAGACGACCGCTTGTTCATTCTGGGAGGCTGAGTTGGCGGCCCGATTC
>CAZGCX010000333.1:0-2494 GCA_964524585.1 uncultured Anaerolineaceae bacterium | reverse complement strand
CCGGCGCGTCTGTTTGCCATCCAGATCGGTCACGACGCCCACCGTGTGCGGCAGGTCGTTCAGCACTGACATGGCCGTACCGCCTTTGTAATCGACCAGCACAAAGTTCACCTGATGCGGGTGGTTGGCGTAGGCCAGCGAGGTGAGCAGCGTAAGCAGCAGCTCGCTTTTGCCCGAGCCGGTGGTTCCAGCAATCAGGCCGTGAGGCCCGTGCCCGCTCTGCTGGAGATCAATCTCCAGTGGTCGGTCGCCATGGCGCATCCCGATCGGAACTCGCAGCGTGGGCGTCTCTCGCAGCGCCCGCAGCCAGCGGGCCTGGAAGTCCACCCGATCAAGCGCAGGATTTCCGATCAGTTCGAGCAGCCGAATCTGGTCTGGCAATTCCCCAGATGTCTGCGAGTCGACCAGAAAGATCGGGGTCAATCCTCGAGCCAACGTGAGCGCTGGGTTGACCTCCAGCAAATCGGGCTGGATCTCGATCGGGGCAGACTGGTCGGTTGGGAAGAAGGCAGCTTGCCCCTCGTTCCGAATTTCGAGCCGACCGCGGCAGCCGTGCGGAAGGTCGCGCGGAGAGGGAGTCAAATACAGTATGCCGGCGCGCGTTGCCGGCCCCTCTTTGATCAGGCGGTCAACCGCTGCCTCGCCTGTGACGGCCGCGTGGTCTGCTACCAGCAGCAGGATGAACGGCTCGTCCTGGAGCGAGCGTTTCGACTCCCGCAGGCCGCGGGCCTCAAGTTCATCCAGGATCCTGCTCAACAGCTGGGCGTTCTGATTTGGCTCGTAGCTCAGGTACGGCGGTGCAGACGGGTCGCGAACGGCTCGGGTATGCGGCAGCCATTTCAGCCATTCCCATTCGGAGATTCCGGTCGAGGGTAGGACCGCATAGATCGCCAGATCATCCGGGGCGTGCAGGGCGGCCGCGCTGGTGAGGATGGCGCGCACCGAAGCTTCTCGCAGGTGGCGTGGTCCGCTGATTCCCAATGAGCCCTGTTGGGCAAACTCGAAACTCAGTGGCGCGCCGCCGAGCTCTTGGAAGTTGCCAGCGGCCTCAACCGCCTCCAACAACAACTCGGGTTCTAGCTCTGGGAGTTCGACCTTGGGCACGATGACCGGGAAGCTGGCCGGCACCGATCCGCTTCCCACCCGCAGCTGCATGAAGTCCGGGTCGTCGGCCCTGCGTTCCCACAGCCGCTCAGAACCGCTCTGTGCCCAGGTAGTCAGCTGCCGCGGATCAGGGAAGGTCCAGCTCAGGCTCTCGGCCTGCTGCGTCCTTTGGTGCTCGAGCTGCAGCTGGACCTGGGACACCCGGTTGCGATAAGCATCGCGAACCCGGTCGCGCTCGACCAGCCAACGCTTTTCGCTGTCTCGTTGACGCAGTTTCATCACCATGGGATACACCAGACTGACGGGGATGATGATCATCGGATAGTACAGGTTGTGATACAGAACCCCGAAACCAATGCTCATCAACATCACACCGGCCACTGGTGCAATCAGCAGCCATCCGCTGGTTTTGGTCGGTGGGGAGGGTTCGCCTGGGTACTTGGGCACTGCCACCTCGCCCGCGGGGAGTGGCTTCAGTTCACGCTTGCCGCGTCGGTGACGGATGGTCTGACGAAGCATGAGATCGATCCCTACTCAGGCATCGACATCGAACACCTGAATGCTGTTCAGGATCTCGTTAAATATCGGTTCCATTGTGCGTGCGACGCTGGCTGCGGAGCCGAATGTGATGGTCAGCGTGGTGTCGCCGCTCTGCAGGAGGGCCGCCAGGATCGAGAGCTCGACGGTGGATTCGGTGTAGTTGAAGCTGTAGTTGTAGGCGATCAGCCCAAGTTCGACGTCGTTGGCATTGGTAATCACTTCGCTGCGGGTGACCTCCACACCCTCCAGCAATTGCGGCAGGCTTTGGGCGTTCATTCGCACCATAAGATCCATCGAAAAGTCGCCCGGAATCTCGATCGCCAAGATGTTGACGTTGGTCGTGAACCCCGCCGCGCCGTGATCGGGGTCTGGGTCAATCGAGATCATCCGGCCCCCTGGGCCGACCGAATTCACCATGGACTCCAGCTGTGCCAGATCGGGCACCATCTCAGCCGCCGCGGCGAAGATCTGCTCGAAGTCGCCTTCGGAGAGCCCGAGCACGATCCAGTCGGCTGGCAGGGTGATCGAGTAGCCATACTTGCCATCCACAAACGTCTGATTGCCATCGGCGTCCTGCTGGATGTTCGTTTCCGGGGTGGGGGTTGCACTCGGGGTTGGCGACGGCCTGGGAGTAGCTGTCGGGAGAGCGGTCGGCAATTGAACCGGGGTCGCGGTCGGTGCCGGGGTTGGGACTGGCGTTGGGGAGGGGCGCAGCGAATCCAGAACCCCGCATCCGACCAGAAACGGCCCGCCGATCAGCGCCAGACGGATCGCTGTGGCTCGCAAGCTAGAATCGAGATTCATCGGCTCCCCCTCTTACACAAAGCCCGGACGTGGGCTGCACGGAGTC
>CAZGCX010000332.1:0-2502 GCA_964524585.1 uncultured Anaerolineaceae bacterium | reverse complement strand
GTCACATCCAACGCTTCGGGAATCACCCGGGTGGTAGCGGTGGTGGCCATGAAGTTGGTATCGCCCGACCAACGGGGCAGCACGTGCAGGTGCACGTGGCCGAGCACGCCAGCGCCAGCCGCCTCCCCAATGTTTGCACCGAGGTTGAAGGCTTTTGCGCCATAAGCCTGCCGCAGCACGGAAACGGCACGGGCGCACAATTGCATCAGCGCCGCCTGCTCTTCGCCGGACAGGTCCTCGATGGTTGCCCGATGCGCATTCGGCACCACCATCATGTGGCCGTTTGTGTAGGGGTAGCGGTTCAGTATGACGAAAGCTGACTCAGCGCGGTGCAGGATCAGGTTGCCGGGGCCGTCTGGCTGCTTCAATCCGTCGCAGAACAAGCAGTCGGTTTCCGGCACGTGACCTTCAATGTAGTCCATTCGCCATGGGGCCCAGATGGTACGCATCGCAAGTGAGGGGGTGATGTCGCTCCGTGGCAGGCTTCGGCATCGAGCTCGAGGATTGTAACATTGCCGATCAATACAACGATCGACGGCGTTTCTGCCCTGCAGACCAGGCGCCAGCGGCGCTGTCCGGTGGCGCACGCATCGTGCGGCAGCCGGAATTGTAGCGATTGGAGGGCGCACGGTTAGAATGCAGCGATATGTTGGATGAGGCCCGACTCGAAAAGCAGCTCCCGATTGGGCGATTCGGACGGCCGCTGCATGTGTTTGAGAGCATCGGATCGACCAACGATCTGGCGGCCGAGCTGGCGGCACACGGCGCGCCGGAGGGGACGACCGTCGTGGCCGGCGAGCAGACCGCTGGACGTGGCCGTCATGGCCAGAGCTGGGACACGCCAGCCGGCGCGGGACTGGCGATCAGCCTGATCCTGCGGCCACCGGCCGACCGGCTGCGCGGGCTGGGTCTGATCGGGGCGCTGGCGGTGGTTGAAGCGCTCGGGTCGTACGAACTTGAGGCAGCGGTCAAATGGCCCAACGATGTACTGCTGGGCGGGAAGAAAGTCTGCGGCGTGCTGGCAGAGGCCGGCTGGAGTGGTGAACAACTGGAGCAGGTGGTGTTGGGAATCGGCATCAATCTACATGACTCGAGCGCCAGTGGCCGTACGATGTACGAATTCCCGGCAACTTCGATCGAGAGCGCGCTCGGCCACCCCGCCGACCCGACCGATTTGGTGGTCGAGCTGCTGCACGGTTTGGAGGCCTGGTATCAGCGTTGGCTGGAGGGCGCGGCGCACCCCGACTGGGAGCACTACCTGGCATATCGCTTGGAGTCGGTCGCCATCTCGGGCGATCGTCCGGAAATACGCGGCCGGGTGCTCGGCCTTACGGCGGAAGGTGCGCTGCGGTTGGAAGCAGAGAGCGGCGAATCGATCGACATCGCCGGTGGCGGCGCCCGATTGCGCCCAGTCGAATCCGGGCTTGCCTAGATGGGAAGGAGTGCTATGCTCTCTGGGCGGAGAGGAGCGGAGCCGACATGTTCGATGATTTGAGAGACACTACCGACGAAGAACCGATGCTCGAGATCGGCGCCCAAGCAAGGCCCAAAATTGCGGGCCCTGAGCCGCGCATCTTCGGCATGACCGGCGGTCAGCGGCTGGTGTTGTCGATCTTGTTCTTCGCTACGGTATTCGTGCTGGGCCTGAGCTGCCTGCTGATCACCGAGAAGATCTGGTTCTAGCGCTCTGAGCGGCGTCGAGCGGCGTCCGTGCTGCCCGTCGACCAATGCAGCCTAATATTGAAAGTTCACCCCGCCGGCGTTGACCGGCGGGGTTCTTTTTTGTTTGGGGCGTGCTCCGTCCTATGGCGTGAGCTGCAGCAGGTGCGGCGCGGCCGCCTCTACTTGGGCCCGGTCCCACAACATCGGGTGGTACTGCCCGTTTCTCCACAGTTCGATCATGTCGTCGTAGTGCTCGTTAAAGGGGTGGCCGGACTGCCCGGTGGTGTGAACCGACAATGACCGGGTAATATCGCCCAGATCCACAATCTGCCGGTAGGACGGCAGGTAGCTTACGTTGAACGGTTGACCCAGCTCGTATCCGATGTTGTCGACCGCGCCGGCGGTGCCATCGGTTTCGAACGGCCCGCGGTTGAACAACCACTCGATGGGCGCAATCCCGCTCACTCCCAGGCTCTGGTTCTCGAAAGTCGCGGTGTGCAGATCGCCCCAGCGCCACTGGTTCGGATCGTCGCCGAACTGCTCACTCAACCCTGCGACGGCCTCCCCTAGCGCGTGCTGAATGGTCACGTCCCGGTCTTCAACTTCGGGGGTATTCACGTCGTCGAACCACACTGCCGTGGCGTCGTTTAGCAGGTTATCGAGCGACACCATCAGGCTCTCCCGAGTCCGTTGCAGTAGTTGGTCTCCCAGCTCATCGGCGAAGGTGGCGTCGACCAGTTCGATACGAAAGGCCTCGAACAGCGCAGCGCCAGCACTGTCCCGGTTGGCGCGGCCGTCCCAGGATTGCAGCACATCCAAGGCCTGGTTCAGATTGGCTTC
>CAZGCX010000331.1:0-2511 GCA_964524585.1 uncultured Anaerolineaceae bacterium | reverse complement strand
ACCGCGGCTGACCTCCACGGTCTGAAGCTCATAGCTGGCCGGTTGCTCGCGCCAATAGAACTGCCAGGCGGCAAACGCGCCTGCTGCAACAATCACCAGCGCGAGAAGACCCCGCCAACCTTCCCGCAGTTGATCCATGGTCCAACTCTCCGTCGTTTCGGAAGCTTTTCCCTTCTAGAGCACGGCCCAGCGGCGGCCTAGCCGCCCGCCTAGATGGGGTGGCCACGCCGCGCTCCAACTCACCGCGCCCGAACCCGACCAAGTGCCGAGGAGAACGGCGTAGGTGCGCTGGCACTGTTCTGAAGAACGACACGTCGCTCGCGCAGACGGCTGAGTGTAGTTGCACCGACCTGGAAATAGCTTAGCAAGGCGGTGCGTCTTTGATTGGCGTCAATAGCGCTTGCGGGTGGTTCCACCTAGTGCGGCCGGCAGTAATATCCCCCGGCTCACCACCCCGCTCCCGGCAATTTTCCGGGTCACTGACCTCATTGCCTTCGCATGCACTCGCCTGGTCTCGGCCGTTGTTGCGACAGACCAGCAACCCATGCACGTCTCATGCTGCGGTGCATGAGTCAGGATCTGGCATTCTCGGACTTGGCGACCCCGACCGGAGTACGTCCGCTCATGGGCGGGCAAACGAACCTGGCTTGCATTGCTGCCGGCCGCCAGGGTGTGGCACGACCGCCCGTTCGCGGCATCGCAGAGATTAGACTGCTATCGGAGGTACTTCGGACATGCTCGCGGCGCGCAGCGATCGGCAAGATTTGACCCGGATCGGACTCCCCTTGGTAGGACGCACTGCGGTGTAGCATGTCGGCGTTGCTAGTCGCTGGGCGGTCAACCCGCAGCAACTCAACCGCTTAGCTTGCACATCTTGTGCGAAAGAGCCCGCTCGTTCCTAAGTATCGTGCCACCGGGTATCAGAATCGGAGCCGAGCATGTCCCTGGATTTCTCCACATTGCTCTTGATCTTGTTCGTCATCATGGGCCTCCAGCCGATCATCGTGGGACGCTGGCTGGCCTCCCGGCGGGCTCAGGCCATCCGCGCCATCGAAAAGGCAAACGGATCACGCGTGATAACCATGATCCATCGACAGGAGAAACGCAGCCTCTTCGGCTTTTCGGTCGCGCGCCATATCGATCTCGAAGACGCGCAAACCATCATTGCAGCCATCAAGGAAACGCCCTCCGACCGGCCAATCGACCTCGTGCTGCACACCCCCGGCGGCCTCGTGTTGGCGGCAATGCAGATCGCCCGCGCTGTTGAAGCGCATCCAGCGAAGGTGCGGGTCTACGTTCCGGTTTACGCCATGTCGGGCGGTACGCTCATCGCGCTTGCGGCCGACGAGATCGTGCTCGGAGAGTTCTCGGTGCTTGGTCCGATTGATCCGCAAATTGCTGGGTTGCCTGCGGCGAGCATTGTGCGGGCACGAGACAAGAAGCCAGTTGAGCGCGTGTTCGACTTGACTCTCGTCCTAGCCGACATCAGTGAAAAGGCACTCGCCCAAGTCAAGCGTGGCGCCGTCGAGTTTCTAACGCCGCGGATGGACCAGAGCATGGCCGAGAAGGTGGCCTCTCAGCTGGCCAGCGGGCATTGGACACATGACTATGCTTTGACCGCGAGTGAGGCGCGCGAGATCGGCTTGCCGGTCAAGGTCGGCATGCCGCTTGAAGTCTTGGAACTGATGAAGCTCTACCCGCAACCGGTCGAACGATCTGGTGTGGAGTTTCTGCCCATCGATGTGCCGACCAGGCGCCGAACCTTCAACGGATAGCATCACTTGGTTCCCGCCGCGGTACTGGACTAAAGTGGCGGCCTTGATCCACATCAAGCTGGGCGCGGTCTCCGCACCGTAGGTTGAACTCACGCGAATTGTGCTTTCACGCCACTGCCTCCGGGAGCAATCCCCGATGACCAAGCCACGCATCGGTCTTGCACTCGGCAGCGGAGCAGCCCGCGGCTGGTCGCACATCGGGGTTATTGAAGGGTTGGCCGAGGCCGGCATCCACCCCGAGATCGTGTGTGGTACCTCAATTGGCGCCGTTGTCGGAGCCGCGTACGTGGCTGGCGCGCTCCCGGCTCTCAAGGATTTCGCGCATGCGCTAACTTGGCAGGAAATTGCCCGCTTTCTCGACGTTCGCTTCTCCGGTGGAGGACTCATTGCCGGCAACAAGATCGTCGCCCTCCTTCGTAAGCTGAACATCTCTGCGCCGATCGCCAGCTACCCCAAGCCTTTTGCGGCGGTCGCTACCGACCTCGAAACCGGCCGTGAAATCTGGCTCAGAGAGGGGCCGATCGAGGAGGCCGTGCGTGCGTCGATTTCGATACCCGGCATACTCAGCCCGGCCAGCCACAAAGATCGCTGGCTTGCAGACGGCGGGTTGGTCAATCCGGTGCCGGTTTCTGTCTGCCGCGCCCTCGGTGCCGAGGTGGTGATCGCGGTCAACCTCAATGGCGATCTAATCGGACGGCATGGGCTGGGATCCTACGAGCGAGATGTGAGCGGTGCC
>CAZGCX010000330.1:0-2525 GCA_964524585.1 uncultured Anaerolineaceae bacterium | reverse complement strand
AGTGTTGTCAGGCAATCGCAACTTCGAGGGCCGCATCAACCCACACGCCCGCGCCAGTTTCCTGGCCTCGCCGCCGTTGGTGGTGGCATTTGCGTTGGCCGGCCGGGCCGACATCGACATGCTAAGCGAGCCGCTGGGCAACGATCCTTCCGGCCAGCCGGTCTATCTGCGAGAGCTCTGGCCCAGCCAGCAGGAGATCCAGGAAGTGATTGCTCGCTCGGTCAGCGCCGAGATGTTCACCCGCCGCTACAAGAATGTATTCACCGGCAACCAGACCTGGAACGACATCCCGGTCGGCGGCGGTGATCTGTACCAGTGGTCAGACGACTCGGGCTACATTCAGGAGCCGCCGTTCTTCACCGATCTCATGCCCGAATTGAAGCCGCTCAGCGACATTCAGGGCGCCCGGGTATTGGCCTTGCTGGGCCACTCGGTCACCACCGATCACATCTCACCGGCCGGCGCGATCCCCGCCAACGGACCGGCCGGCCGTTACCTGCTCGAGCAGGGCGTGCAGCCCAAAGACTTTAATTCCTTTGGCTCGCGGCGCGGAAACGACCGGGTAATGACCCGCGGCACGTTCGGCAACATCCGGATCAAGAACTTGCTGCTGCCGGGGGTGGAAGGTGGCGAGACGCTCCATTTCCCGGACGGGGACCGGACCAGCATTTTCGAAGCCTCCATGCGCTACCAGGAAGAGGGCGTTCCATTGGTCGTACTGGCTGGCCGCCAGTACGGCGCCGGCTCTTCGCGCGATTGGGCCGCCAAAGGCACCTTGCTGTTGGGGGTTCGGGCGGTGATCGCTGAATCTTATGAGCGGATCCACCGCTCCAACCTGGTGGGCATGGGGGTGCTGCCGTTGGAATTCCTGCCGGGCGAGGGCGCCGAGCAATTGGGGCTCACCGGCCACGAGCAGTTCGACGTACATGGTATTGCCGATGGATTGGAGCCGGGGGGCACGGTCCAGGTTCACGCCCGCAGCGACGACGGCACAGCCATCGATTTCCAGGCCAAGGTGCGCATCGACACCGCCATCGAGTTGGACTACTACCACAACGGCGGCATCCTGCACACCGTGCTGCGGCAGATGCTCTGAACCGAAATCATCATTGGACGGACGCCGAACGGCGACCCGATTTGGGTCGCCGTTTCGCTTTCAACGGTGTGCAACCAGAATCAAAAAGCGAGGCAGCGGCAGCAGGCCTCGCTTTCCCTTTCAAGAGACTGGCGAACACCAAATGGCGCTCGCCAGACTGTTTCAGGAAGGCGGGGAGGTTGTTGCCCGCCTTATTCGCATTATGATGGAAGCCGGCCCGGGTGTGAATCGTCTGTAAGGGAACTGTAAGCGGGTGAAACCGAGGCGTAGCAGGGGTTAGACAGGGTCCGGTGTGAGTGCCGGACCGCGGCGCTGGCCTACCGGTCGCTCAGCGCCGGCCGGTGCGGACCGCGAAGTAGCCCAGCGCCCCGGCCGCTCCGAGCATCACCACCCCAACCGCTCCCAGTAGCGAGGAACCGCTGCCTTCCGCTCGCGCTGGGGAACTGATCGCGCCGCTGGGCTGTCCGCCAAACTGCACGTAACTGACATCGCCCGGAATCAACCGGATCGGCACATTCATCGAGGTGGTCGGATTGTGGTCGGGGGGAACCGCCGCGCTCACGTTGTAATCGCCGTCAGACAGGTCAGTAAAACAGTAGCCGTCGGGGTTGTCATCGGTCTTGTGTTCGCCGGCCACCTGCCCCGAACGGTCGGCCACGCTCACCTGCCCGTCCGGTAGCGGTAGCTCGCTCTCATCCAGTCGGGCGTTGCCGTTGGCGTCCAGGAACAGCATGACGCAGATCTCGCCGGTACCGACCACTGGCGAGGCCACGATCTCTGGGGTCGAGGTCGGTGGCGGCGCGGCCGGCGTCGGAACCGATCCCAGCGCCAGCTGCATGCCAGGTGAAATGAAATCGTCGGCTTGCAGGCCGTTCAGCGCCTGCAGCTGCTCGACTGTGATCCCGGCGATGGCCGCGATCCGCCACGGCGAATCGCCGTCCTGCACGGTATAGATGATGATGCCGTCGGAGTTGGGGGTGGGAGTCGGGAAAGCGGTCGGCTGCAAGAGCGGCGCCGCACGGCCGACGGCCGGCAACGACGCCAACGCCAGAGCGGCCAATGGCATTCCAAGCGTGAGCAACCCGGCCTTCCAGGAGGCACTCCGACTCATAGCAATTCGATTATAGCTGGACGGTGGAGTCGATTCGATTTGGACCTCGAGTGTCCGAATTTGTGACCTCCGTCACCCATTCACGAGTCGAATGTCAGTGGGGTGCGTTGGCGGCTCCGTGCTACCGTCGCCGGTGAACCAACTTTTCCGGGCCATCACCAAGCACAGATCATGGGTATCCAGGATCGATGCATCTCGGCATCGCGCTGACCACGATTGCTGGTCGGCCGTTTAGTCCGGGCATATTCAATCAAGGAGAAGAGTAAAGTGAACAGTAACCGCTTGACAATCGCTGCGTTGGTTGTCGCAGCTGCCGCA
>CAZGCX010000329.1:0-2528 GCA_964524585.1 uncultured Anaerolineaceae bacterium | reverse complement strand
CGAAATCTCACCCGGCATCGAGATCAATCGCATCACCGACGTGGCGCTGAAGTCGACCAAGGTTCGACCGGGCATGCAGATTGTCGAGCGGCTCTATGGCATGCTGGAGGTCCATCACGAGGACCAGGCCGAGGTGCGCGCCGCCGGGGCGGCGATCCTGGAGGCGCTGGAGGTCGAGGAAGACCAGCGGTTGAAGCCACGGGTGGTGTCCAGCCAGATCATCCGTCACATCGATGCCCATCAGGTGCAGCTGATCAACCGCATGCGCCACGGCCACATGCTGCTGGCGGGCCAGACGATGTACGTGCTGGAGGTCGAGCCGGCCGGCTACGCGGCGCTGGCCGCCAACGAAGCCGAGAAGGCGGCCGACATCAACATCCTGGAGGTGCTGGCCTTCGGCAGCTTCGGCCGAGTCTATCTGGGCGGCGAGGAGCGCGACATCATGGCCGGCTACGGGGCGGCTGTCGCCGCAATCGAGGCGGTGCATGGGCGAGAAATCCCCGAGCGACGACGCGAGTAGCGCCGTCGCTCATCGATCCGAGACAGTGAGAACTGCAGATCAAAGGAGAGACAGATGGCAGAGCAATCCGGAATGACTGAAGCATTGGGCATGATCGAGACCAGAAGCTACGCGGCGATGGTGGAGGCCGCCGACGCCATGGTCAAAGCCGCCAAGGTCGAGCTGGTTACGTTTGAGAAGACCGGTGGTGGCCAGGTGACGGCGGTCGTGCGCGGCGACGTTGCGGCGGTAAAGGCCGCGGTGGAAGCCGGCGCGCGTGGAGCGGAAAAGGTTGGCGAAGTGGTCGCCATTCACGTAATCCCGCGCCCGCACGCTAACGTTGACAGCACCCTGCCGCTCGGTCGCCAGCCCAGCGACTCCGGCTCGCAGGCCAAGAAAGCCGCCTAAAAGGCAGCGCCTGTAGCACGGCCGGCCCGATCGAGGGCCGGCCGCAAGTGTCGGGTGGGGCCGACGCGGTTTATGGGTGCGCTGGTCCGCGGGGATGCCGGTCCGGGGTCGTCGCAGGCCGGAAAAACCGCATGGTTCAGCGACCCGGTGCTGGGAGATCGGATCGGTAGGCGTCCCACCCGCCGGGAACGGAGTGCACGATGTATCTAGGAAAAGTAGTAGGCACGCTGGTGGCCACCCGCAAGGAGCCATCGCTGGACGGGCTGAAGTTTCTGGTGCTCAAGCAGCTCGACATCGAGGGCGCCGAGACCGGCGGCTACCGGGTGGCGGCCGACGCGGTCGGTGCCGGTCTGGGCGAGGTGGTGCTGTACGCCACCGGCAGCGCAGCCCGGCAAACCAGGTTGACCCATGAACGGCCGTGCGACGGTGTGATCATGGCAATCGTGGATCAACTGGAGGTCGGCGGCGAGCTCAAATATGACAAGGCGGTGACCGGCTGATGATTGACCAAACGCAGATCGACGCCATTGTGGAGCAGGTGATGTCCGAGCTGCGGCAGGGCGAACGGGTGCGACACGGGCCGAACCCCGAGCCGCAGGCGATGCATGCTCCACCCCGCCAGGCCCATTCGCTGCAGCACGCCAGTAATCTGTTCGGCGATGTGGATAGTGCGGTGACCGCCGCAGCCCAGGCCTTCCAGCAACTGCATACGCTCCCGCTGGAAGTGCGCGAGTCGATGATCTCCCAGATTCGGCGCATCTCACGCGAAAACGCCCAGCTGCTGGCTTATGAGGCCTGGCAGGAAACGCAAATGGGGCGCTACGAGGACAAGATCCAGAAGAACCTGCTCAATGCCAACAAGACGCCGGGGACCGAGTTCCTTCCCTCCGCCAGCTGGACCGGAGATCGAGGCCTCACGTTGGTCGAGTGGGCGCCCTACGGGACGATCGGCTCGATCATCCCCAGCACCAATCCAACCTCGACCGTGATCTGCAACACCATCGCCATGGTGGCTGCCGGAAACGCGGTGATCTTCAACGCTCATCCTGGAGCCAAGAAGTGCTCCAACCTGGCGGTGCAGTTGATGAACGAGGCCATCATCGACGGCGGCGGGCCGGCCAATCTGGTGAGCGGGATCGCCGAGCCGACCATCGAGACCGCCCAGGCGATTATGGCCCACAAGGGAGTTCGGGTACTGACGGTGACCGGGGGAATCGCGGTGGTGCGGGCGGCGATGGCCAGCGGCAAGCGGGCGATCACGGCCGGACCGGGAAATCCGCCGGTGTTGGTGGACGAGACCGCCGATCTTGAACAGGCCGGTCGAGACGTGGTATTTGGAGCCTCGTTCGACAACAACATCATCTGCACCGACGAGAAAGAGGTCTTCGCCGTCGCCACCGTCGCCGACGAGCTGAAGCGGGCGATGTGCCAGCACGGGGCCGTCGAGCTGCAGGAGTACCAGCTTCGCCAGCTCGAGCGCGTGATCTTCAAGGAGATGGGGCCGCCGCGCAAGCCCGGTAAGATCAACCCGCGCTGGATCGGGCAGAACGCCGGCAAGATCCTCAACGAAATCGGCGTACAGGCCGGCGAGGAGGTCCGCCTGATCCTGGTCGAGGTGCCC
>CAZGCX010000328.1:0-2534 GCA_964524585.1 uncultured Anaerolineaceae bacterium | reverse complement strand
TTCTCGTCCAGAATGCAGTTCAAGATCAGTCCCATCGCGCCCACGCGGATGCCCTGAGGGCCTTCGAAGAATCCCTCTACCTTAACGCCTTCGATGCTTGAGGCGTTCTCAAGATAGATGCCAACGTCGACGTCTATGACATGCCCATTGCGGATCGACACCCTGTCTGCAGTTGCCAGGATTGCGGGCAGCCCATCTTCGTTCCCGCCGACTGCAAAGGAGCCAAGATCCAGTGTCACGTCGGTTGCCAGAATCTCGATCACGCTCGCAGCCGACGATCCCGAACCCAAGCCTGATGTCAGCACGTAGCTCCCTGGCTGGCTGATGGTCACAGGGAAACCTGGATCATCCCCGGCAAAGCATCCCGTATGAACGGCGCAGGTCTGACTGATCTCGAGCACGCCATCGGATCCCGACGCAGAGAGAGCGAGGCTCAACGAAAGCAAGGGGATTGGTAGCGACCGCATCACGAAGCTCCACATGTCCTGGGCATCTAGTGTTGAGAGGTTCCGATACCGGAGCTGGCGGGGCCCGTAGCCGGTGGCTGCGTGGGACACGGAATCCAGGCCGACAAATCATAATCCAGGCCGGTGCACAGATTGCCGCCCGCGTCGATGCCTCCTTCGACGTAATATTGAGTGCCACCTCCCGTGGAGATCCGGTTTGACCTGTAGCTAGAGTCCAGCGATAGGCGCAGGACATCACTGTCTATGGAGTTATCGCTGACTAGGCTCTTGCTCCCCGCATCTAGAGCCCCATCGTTGGCGGACGTGCTGTTCCCCGCGATGACCGACCCGAGGGCACTCAGGGAAAAATTGCTCCAGGTGTGGTTGTTGAGAACAAGGCTGCCTTCTCCGACAGTGATGGCCGTTCCACCGTCGTCCACGTTGCAGTTCAGGACGAGGCTCATAGCTCCTGCAACGACACCACCGTCAACGCCGGATGAAGCCAACCTAATATTATCCAGACTCGACCTGTCTCGGAGTTCAATGCTGATAGCGACGGTTCCATTGCGGATCGCGACTCTGTCGGCCGTTGCCCGAATTACCGGGACCTCTTCGCTGCCGTAGCCTTCTACGAGGAAGGAGCCGAGATCCAGCGTCACATCAGCCGCGGTGATCTCGATGACGCTCACGGGTTCCTCCCTCGCATCCAGATTCGAAGTCAGGACGTAGCTCCCCGCCGCAGCAAGGGTGACCGGAAAGCCGGGCGCGTCTCCGGCGAAGCAGCCCGTTTGGACGGCGCAGGGCTGACTGATCTCGAGGACGCCGTCAGCGGCGAGGGCAGGCATCGCGATCGCTGCTAGGAGCGTGGCTTGAAGGAAGGGCCCATTCAGGGTCGATCGCATCGTCGTCCCTAATCTGGTCTTTGGCTCCGGGGGCAGCCGGAGCGAGCTAAGAGGTGGAAGTGATTTCACCGACAGGGGGAATCTGGCGGCATCGACGGACCTCAGCCCAGCAAGTGGGTCAACCCTGCCATCCGACTGGTGACAACCATTCTCCCAGCGAGGCAGATAAGAGCACCACCGGAAGTGGCTACGTGCTGGCGCCCGGCCTGAAGCGGATAACGCTCCTCCCGTTACCCAGCCGTGACTCGCGCCTGGTGTCGAGTCCTAAGCTATGGATTTAGCGTGGGAACTAGCCATAAGAGCGCTCACTGGGGGTCGGGAGGTCGAATCTCCCCGGCCCGACCCAAATCGCGATGGACGACGGTCAAAATCAGCGGGGAGATCGGCGTCTCGCGAGAGCAGCGACGATCAGGAAGCCGAAACCCATCCCTCCGAGACCGCCCGGCTCGGGGAGGTAGAGGGCATCGTAGAAGACCGCGACGGGTGTCGAGACCGATGTGTTTCCCGACAGCGGCCTGAAGGCGATCCCGAGGGTTCCGGGCGGAGTCGTCGTCACGAATTGGATCCTCTTCCAGGTGTCGAGCTCGATACTGTCCGAGAGGTGGCCTTCGAAGTCGAAGAAGTTTCCCGTGCAGCTGGGATTGTCGTAGTAGAAGAGCCCGAGGGTCGGGGCTGGCTGCGGAACCTGCGTTGGGACGAACAACCAGGCCTCGGCTTCATAGGAGACGTTTGGATTCGCAGCGATGCACTGCTGGGGTCCATCGGACCCATTGTTGGTGATGCTGGTCTGGAGACGGAGGGAGCCGGAAGACGGGGAGCCCTCCACGTCCATCGGCGGCGGCTCCCAGCTGATTACGACGTCGGGTGCCGGAAACGGATCGGGCCAATCGTTGATGTCGCTTGCGACATCGAAGTCGGCAGATACGAGCAGGTTCTGGGCGAGAGCAGCCACGGGGAGCACGAGCGCCGTAACCAGTGCAGTCCAGCGAACGAGCATGTGCGTTCCCTCCTGGGTCCGGCAGCCAGCCGCAATCACCACTCGGCCAGAGTGAAGGCCGCGGTCGAACGGCTCAAGCCCACCGAGAGTGGCTCTCGGAAGAATCACCGTTTGCCTCGCATCCTATCAGCTAGGCCCTGCCCGGGTGTGACCGGACCGTGGCTCATGGTTTGCGCTTCTAGCCAAGCT
>CAZGCX010000327.1:0-2545 GCA_964524585.1 uncultured Anaerolineaceae bacterium | reverse complement strand
GCGGCGCTGCTGGCCAATACCCAGACCGAGGTGACGAACACCCTGAGTGTGATTGAATACGCCGCGCTGCCGACCTCTCCGGTGGCTTCGGACACGCTCGCCACCACTTTGGTAGGCGCCTCAATTGCCCTCGCGGTGGCGGCCGGCTCGATTTACCTGGTGGATTACCTGGACGACACCATACGGACCTCGGATGACGTCGGCCGGGTAATGGACCTGCCAATCATTGCGTATGTTCCAGACGATCGGCAAAAAGGACTCAACCGGCTTGCCTCACAACTAAAGCGCAAGGAAATCCATCGCACGCGTACCGAATCGATACGTAATCTACGCACCAATCTTGAATTCGCGGGCACACAGGGAGCCCCGAGGACAATCTTGATTGGCGGCCCGGATGAGGGCTTCGGTGCAGTACCACTCGCGGCACAACTGGCCCGGGCTTTCGCCCGGGCGGGGAAGCGAGTAGCACTCGTGGACGCCGACTTGCGCCACCCCAGCCTGCACAAGTATTTGGGCTTGTCAAACGAGTTAGGCCTCGCCGAGTTGCTGAAAGACGATCTGGTCCCCCAGGTTGTAGCTCAAGAGACCTCGCTGTGGCGCTTGAAGGTCATCACAGCCGGCCAACCATCCGAGTATGCGGCCGAGCTACTGGGTTCAGAAGTCCTGCTCAGGGCGCTGACCAGACTGAGAGAGCAAGTCGATCTCTCGATCTTCATCTCACCTCAGTTCGGGCTGGCTGAGTCGTCGCTTCTGGCGGCAAAGCTTGAAGCCGTGCTGCTGGTCGTTCGGCCCGGGCGCACTAAAGAGCGCGCCGCGCATGCGGTAATGGAACAACTTGCCCGGGCCCGCGCGAATGTCCTGGGTGTGGTTTTCAACGGTGCAATGCAATTCCCGAACCGCCGGCGGTCGAGCAGCGCCGGTCCCGATGTGGAGTCGCCAAGCAGCAATGGACGGTCGGCTAGCGACGTAGCGCAAGCCCGTAAGCCGGTCGTTCTGCGGCGGGATGGGCCCTAAAACGGTCGCGGCGACCGGAGAGGTTGATTGAAGAGCATACAGTTTTCGCCTTTTGATCTGGGGGAGGCGCAGGCCGGACCGGGCCTGCGGACTGTCAGGAAGGCGGTCCAGCAATCCTGATGGAGGCCGCGATATTCCTGGACCGAGACGGCGTACTGATTCAGAATCGGCCGGGTTATGTACGTCGCTGGCAAGACGTCAAAGTCTACCCCAACGCGGTGCGAGCCCTGGTGGCCGCCAAAAGCAGCCCATACAAGCTGGTGATCATCACCAATCAATCGGCAGTCGGGCGTGGATTGATGAGTCTGGAGACTGCCAACGCCATCAACAACCAACTTGCCGCTGAGCTGCGCCAGCGTGGAGGGCGAATTGACGCAGTCTTTATGTGCCCACACGCGCCCGAACAGCATTGCGCCTGTCGTAAGCCGAAGCCCGGTCTGCTTTACCAGGCCGAGAGGCTGTTGGGGATCGATTTGCAGAAGTCCCTGCTGATTGGTGATGCAGTCACCGATCTGCAGGCAGGTCGCGAAGCGGGCCTTGCCAAGGTGGCATTGGTGCGCACCGGTCGTGGCCGGAGCCAGGCTGTGTTGGCCAGGACAGATGGGGCGCCTGTCTTTCAAGATCTAGCGCACGCGTTGAGGACGTTCGTCAATCCGCGGCCCAGTCAGCCGGCACACGCGACAACTCGAGCGGAACACCAGACGTGATCATCACCTCGCCGAAAGGCGAGGTCAATCGATCGAACTTCGGGGTACGACCGGCCGCAAGGCCGGTTTTTGTTTCAGTGAGGCGGATCTTGAGCGCGGAGTGAACTCGCCGCTCGAGGCTGACCTGTCTCTACCAATCGAGTGTGAAGACCGGAATCGCCGCCCGGGACCTGTCCGTCTCAGTTGGGGTACTTGATCCAATGCTCGCCGGGCGGCGAAATGTCATACTCGGGGGCGTAATGAGCGAATGGCTTGGGACGGAATCTGCTACTCCAGGATGCCAGACCAATTGGAACGTTTTCCAGCACCAATGGGATGCAGTCCACTCCGACCGTCTGACAGCTGCCGTCTGGCAGGATTTCTCCCTTGCCATTGGTCCAACCCACCAGGGAAACGACCCCGTCGCTGTCCTGGTCAAGCGCCTCGGGTACATGCAAGTTGACTTGATAGAGCGCCGCGTTGGAATGATTGAGCTGGCAGTCGGCTTGGGGGCATACCAGGATCAGCCTCGTCGGATCCGCCGGGTCGATCGGCCCCCAGCCGTCGTTCGCATGGTACGCCAGGTCTGCGATTTGATTCCATCCATGGATGTCGTCGCCAACCCAGCCAATTGGCATCGACCCGGCAGCCAGGTGCTTGGCGAAATTGGCGGAGTCGGAGCGGACCATCGCACGGTATGCTCTCGCGGCATCAATGTTGTTCTGAGAGCACTCGTGCACTTCGGGGTCATTCGGTAGAGGGATGTATAAAGTCGAGTCCATTTTGTAGTCGCCAAACAGGCATCCGTAATCTCCCATGCCTCCGGTCCGGAGGATGCCGCAATC
>CAZGCX010000326.1:0-2554 GCA_964524585.1 uncultured Anaerolineaceae bacterium | reverse complement strand
GGTGCGTCGATCAGCTGCATTTGATCCATTTCAGTCCCCTCCTAACAAGTACAGAACCAGCGAGAGCAGTGTGTAAGCCAGAGCCACAACCGGGAACCAGTCCCCGGCCCGGGCGAATGTGATGCCGAGCACGCCCACCCCAAACACAACCCACAGACCGCGGGCCAGACGGGGCGTGAGGAAGCCTCTGGTTCGTTGCATACTGGTCTCTTCGAGCAGCAACCGCCCAAACTCGGGGTTGTGGATGGCGCTGATCAGTCGGCCGTAGCTTTCACCCTTCACGAAGTAACCGTCAGCTCCCGCCCGCAGCGCCTCTTCACGCCAGGCCTCCTCGGCGGCCAGGAAGATCACCCGCCGCTGCCGATTGGCCGACTTGATGCGCCGGGTGGCATCGATTCCGGAGAGGGCAGGCATGTTCTGATCCATGACCACCACGTCTGGATTAAGTTGTTCGGTGAGTTCGACCGCCTCCCAACCGTTGCAGGCCTCACCGACCACCGCGATTTGCTCCAGCTCCAGCAGTCCGCGCAGCTCGAGCCGAAACTTCGGATTGTCGTCGACGATCAACGCGCGCAGGCCGGGGTTGGTGATCAGTCCAGTCATCGCTCGCGCACCCCTGAACCCAGGCGGGTCGCACCCCAGTTGGGCGGCAAATGGGCTTGACGGGCTCGCCTGGGAGACGATCGCTGCGGAACGCCCGGCCGCGGCAGATGTGCTTTCCGGGCGCGGATGGCAACCCGTCGGCGGTTCCACACACCGCCCATCAGGGCCGGGATCAGTGCGACCAGCGCCGCGAACGCCAACCCGAACTCCGGCACCGTGACGACCGGGGTGTCCAGGCTGCTGCAAGCGTTCGAGGCGCACGGCCCATCGTAGGCCAGGGTGAAGCTGCCACCTCCGCTGGTCCCGGTCACCTCGACCTCCACCCGCAACACCCGTGGATCAGCGCTGGTGAAGGTCTGCCCGACCGGGTCGTTGCCCAAGTCGAAGGCCAACGGATTGCTGGTGCCGCTGTCGATCGTGGTGGAGGCGCTGGTGATCAGCTGCGCATCGGAACCGTCGGTCTTGGTGTGGTGTACGTAGACCGTGATGTCGACGCTGCCGCTGCCCTGCGACTCTTCGGTGCCCAGGCCCATCGAGGCTTCCTTGTAGCGCAGCGAGGTGATGTGACCATACAGTGCGTGGGCGGTTTGCGTTGCGCTGGATTTGTAGCGTGCGTTGAGCGTTCGGCCGCCGGTTCCGGTTTCCGCGAAGGCCCAAGTCACCTGGCGGTTGTAGCCGGTACGGCCAATCATGCTGAAGTCCTCGGTCTGCTGAGCGCCATCCAACCGAATCTCTCCAGCCGTTGAGGTGGTTATGTCATTCACCGATTCGTACATGCCCATCTCAACCAAGTAGATGTAATCCTGGTCTGCCCCGACGCTGGCCGTGTTCAGCGTCAGAGTTGGGGACTTGTCAACGTAGCTGGTGCTAGTGGTGGAGTTATTGGCTGTGGAGTTCGTCGTCTCGACGATGTCGAACACGTCAGACCGGAACAACAGCATGGTAAGCCCTTGCCGCTCCGAACCCGCAGGGTCGGGTTGGTGGCGGATGGTGAAGGTCTTGCTCCCTGTCGTCAGTGTTCGTTCCTCAACATGCGAGAAGGGCACGAAGCCGTTGGCCTGCGGGATGTAGGACTCATCGCTCTGCTGCTGGTCGGTGCTGGCCTCGTCTTCAGCGTACAGCCCGCCCTGGGAGCCTCCCCCCGGCCCTTCGTGGTTCGACCCGCTAGTCATCCAGATGTAGTCGCCAGCGGAGGATGGGGAGAACGTAAGCGTCAGCGAGTTGACCGGCCCGGACGAGTCGGAGGTGATCGGGAGATCCTCGGCGTACTGCACATCGGCATTCGTGGCGTCAGGGATCATGAAGGCGATCAGTCGCGCATTGTCGATAGCGTCGGTTCCGCCCGCCGCCTCAAACTGAAGCTCAACGGTCTGCGTGGCGGTCACGCCTGTGATCTTCAACACACTGGTGAATGTCTTCCATACGTTCTCGGCCTGACGATAGCTCACTCTGGACGTCCCGGTACGAAGCACGCTATTGACCAGGACCCGGCTCTCCCCAGCGTACGAATTCGTTGTGCCAGTGCTGCGCTGGCGCCATGAGCCCACGACCACCCAATGTTGTGAGGCTGCGGTAGGCGTAAACGACAACGAGACTTTGGTTGCCGGCGTAGAGCTGCTGGTTTGCGTTTCGGACAGGCTCTCTGCTGCGAAGTAGCGAGAGGAGAGGGTATTAGTTGGCGGGCTGCTGGCGCTGCTGTAGTCGTAGTAAATGTAGTAGTCGGTATCCGACCCGCTGCCGCCGATTGCCGCCTGGGTCTCGAACATGATCGCAGTGTCGCTCTGGTTCCAGGAGGAGCTAGTGAGGTTGTTGTCGAACAGCCTGCGATCGAGCTCGTTCCAGCTGCCGCCGTCCCAGTAAACGATGCGAATGTCGTCACCATCGGTCTGCGATTGGCCGCCGGAAACCAGAGATGCATGGTCAAACTCCAGCCGCACCGGATATCCGGCAG
>CAZGCX010000325.1:0-2558 GCA_964524585.1 uncultured Anaerolineaceae bacterium | reverse complement strand
CTACTGGCTGGTGACCACCGGCGAAGATCAGGAACCCGGGATCAATGGCGGGCTGATGCTGCACAACGACGCCAAGCCACGCACGATCAATACCGTTCAGGTCGACTCGATCGATGAGGTCGCGGATCGCATCATGGATGCTGGCGGGGCCCTGGTCTCCGATAAGGTGCCGCTGCCGGGCATTGGGTACAACGTCTACTTCCGCGACACAGAGGGCAATTTGCTGGGACTGCACCAACCCGACCCGAATGCCAAGTGAACGCTGAACTGACGACCGATTGGCGACTAAACTCCATCCTGGACTCGTTGCGCAGCGGGAGTCAGGACTACCACCGCGAGCTCAAGCAGCGGTTTGCGCGAATTGAGCCAGAGTTACTGGCCTTCCTGCCGGAACCCGACCGATTCGGTCGACTGGAGCGGGAATTCAACCAACTCGAACGGCAGTTCCCTGACCCTCAGCGCCGCCCTCCGCTGTACGGGCTGCCGGTTGGAGTGAAGGACATCTTGCGGGTTGTGGGCTTCGAGACTCATGCGGGCAGCAAGCTTCCAGCCCAGGCGCTGATGGGAGGGGAAGCAGAGAGCGTCCGTCAACTGCGAGAAGCTGGGGCGCTGGTGCTGGGAAAGACCGTCACCACCGAATTTGCCTATTTCGCGCCCGGGCCGACCCGCAATCCTCACAATCCCCAGCACACCCCTGGCGGATCCAGCAGCGGCTCGGCGGCGGCGGTCGGGGCTGGGCTGGCGCCGCTGGCGCTCGGCACCCAGACCATCGGATCGATCAACCGGCCGGCTGCCTTTTGCGGGGTGGTGGGCTTCAAGCCCAGCTACGCCCGGATCTCAACCGCCGGCGTGATCCCGCTTTCTCCTTCGCTCGATCACATTGGCTATTTCACCGCTGACGCGGCCGGCGCGGCAGCCATCGCCCCGATCCTGCTGGCAGATTGGTCGGCTGCCGGACCGATCGACCAGCCGACGCTCGGGGTCCCAGTCGGGCCCTACCTGGATCGCGCCAGCGATAGCGGGCGTCAGAACTTCGAGAGTGCGCTTGGGAAACTGCGCCATGCGGGACTTGAGGTCCGGGAAGTGCCAGCCATGGCCGACTACGATCAGATCGCCGAGCGACATCGTTTGATTCTGGCCGCGGAAGCAGCCGAAGTCCATCGAGAGTGGTTCCAGGCCTACGGTGAGCTGTACGACCCGAAGACTGCCGAACTGATCCGTACCGGACAGGCAATCTCGGCCGCTGAATTGGAGACCGCCAGATCCGGCCGGGACAGGCTGCGCCAGGAGTTGCAGGTACTGATGCAGCAACAGGGAGTTGATCTGTGGATCTCTCCCTCTGCGCCAGGCGTCGCCCCGGAGGGCCTGGCCAGCACCGGTGATCCGTCCATGAATCTGCCCTGGACCCACGCCGGGCTGCCGACCATCACTCTGACATCTGGCTGGAGTCCGGGTGGCCTGCCATTTGGCATTCAGCTCACGGCCGGGTGGCAGCGCGACGAATTCCTGCTGGGATGTGCCCAGTTGATCGAGCCATCCCTGGATGCGGGCGATCGAGACTGATGGTCGGTTTCTGATGAGCGGCGCCCTGGTCTGCGAAATCCGCAAGGGGTCCTATTACGACTCGGTGGTGCTAATGCAGCTGCAGCGGGCGCTGGCTGAGCTGCCGGGAGTCTCGGACGCCGGCGTGGTCATGGCGACTGCGGCCAACCTGGAGCTGCTTGACCAGAACGCCCTGCTGCCGGCAGATTTGCAAGCAGCCGCTGAGGATTTGCTGATCGTGGTTCAAGGGGAAGCCGCCGATGAAGCGCTGGGCAGGGTCGATGAACTGCTAGCGCGCCGCCGCACTGCACCGCCCGGAGAGTTTCGGCCCCACAGCATGCAGGCCGCCGTCGAGTACCTGCCGGAGGCGGAGTGGATCTTGATTTCGGTGCCCGGCCGCTACGCCGCCGGGGTGGCTCGGGAAGCGCTGGAACTCGAGCGGCACGTTTTCCTTTACAGTGACAACGTTTCGGTGGAAGACGAAGTCGAATTGAAGCGATTCGCCCAGGAGCGCGGCCTGCTGGTGATGGGACCGGACTGCGGCACGGCGATCGTGAACGGCGTCGGGTTTGGTTTTGCCAATCGGGTGCGGCGCGGTCCGATCGGCCTGGTTGGTGCCAGTGGCACTGGACTGCAGGCGATTACCAGCCGGATTCACCAACTTGGCTCCGGTGTATCACATGCGCTCGGAACCGGTGGCCGGGATCTCAAGGCTGCAGTCGGGGGCCGCACCGCCTCGCAGTGCCTGGCCGCACTGACGGACGATCCCGAATCAGAAGTGATTGTGCTGGTCTCCAAGCCTCCCGATGCAGCGGTCAGCGCTGCCCTGCTGCAGCAGGCTTGGCGCAGCGGCAAACCGACGGTGGTCAGCTTCATTGGCTACCCGCCGCCAGCGCGCCGAATCGGCAGCCTGTATTTCGCTGCATCGCTGAACGAGGCGGCCGAACTGGCCGTCCAGCTACTCGCCCCCGACCAGGCTGCGGGAATAGACGGACCGCAGCCGCACCGCCAGGGCT
>CAZGCX010000324.1:0-2567 GCA_964524585.1 uncultured Anaerolineaceae bacterium | reverse complement strand
CTAGACGGGATACTGCGCCGGGTCGACCCCACACGTCTCCAGAAACTTCCTGATCTGGGCAACCTCTTCCTTCGGAAGGCTGTGGTGTGCATGAGCGAAGGAGGCCGAGTGGCCGTTGAGCCGGACACCTATGCGATTGCCCGACTTGTTGTCGATGTCGGCCCCCAGCTCCTCCAACAGATGCAGCACCTCCTTGAAATCGATATTGCCGCTCACGGGGTGAGCAAAGACGGCATGCAGGACTTTGCGGTGGCGGTGGTTCATGGCTTGTGTGACCTCTCGGAAACAGGAGCTGTTGCCGTAACGTTCGGTAGACTTCCCCAGCAATCTTACTGTCTGATTGTGCAGGCAACGAGATCATCCATAGGCAGCCCGGAGCGCAAATCGCGATTGATGGATGTCAATGTCGTCGCCCGACATGCAGTGAAAAGGACCAAGAAGCGATATGGGGGGTGACGTGTGACCTTTCACAAACGAATCCTGGAATGGCAGGCAGCTCACCCCACCACCACGTGGATAGGCTGGGGCATTGTCTGGGCAATTGTATTGCTGGCCCTCTTTTGGCCCCACGCCGTGCGATGAGCGCTCATAGCAACCCTCATGCAACCGGCCTCGTGCAATCCAGACCGTGTTCACGGGCGTCGAGCCCTCGCGTTTCCCGGCCGCGCATGAGGCCAGCGGTGTGGCGGGAAGCATCGCCAGACGCGTACAATGCCCTGCCCGCAGAGTGCGGCGAGTAGGAATGTCGGTCATGTATTCCGGTCTGCGAGATCAGCGTCGATGGGTTCTGCCCGACGTCCTGGCCGAACAAGCCCGTGCACAACCTGACCACAGCTGGATCGAGATGGCTGAGGGCGACACGCTCACCTTTGGTCAGGCCCATGCGGACGTCTCGCGGATGGCCGGGTTCCTCGCCGGTTTGGGAATCAAGCCCGGCCAGATGGTGGCGGTGTTCCTACCCAGCAGCCTGGATTTCGTACGGGTGTGGCTCGGCCTTGGACGGATTGGTGCCGTGGCCGTGCTGCTCAACACCGAGCTGACAGGCGGTTTCCTTCGCCATCAGCTGGAGAGCTGCGGCGCGACCCTGGCAATTCTCGACCGTGCCCGGCTCGACGCGCTGCAGGCAATCGCCGGCGAGCTGACGCACCTGCGCTGCATCTTGGTTGTCGATGCCGACACGGCGATCGATGTCCGGCCATTCGAGGCCATCGGATGGCAAGCGTGGAAGACGACTGCCGCTTACGACGGCCCATCCCCGCGCCCGCAGGACGTCGCCAGCGTCATGTACACGTCGGGTACCAGCGGGCCGGCCAAGGGGGTGCTTATGCCGCACGCGCACTGCTACCTGTATGGGTTGGGTACGATCGATGCGCTGCAGCTCACGCGCGAGGATCGCTACTACATCGTGCTGCCCTTGTTCCACGCCAATGGTCTTTTGATGCAGCTGGGCGCCACCCTGATCACCGGTATCCCTGCCGTGATCCGCGCGCGCTTCAGTGCCAGTGCCTGGCTCGATGATGTGAGGAGGCACCGTGCGACTGTAACCAACACGCTGGGGGCGGTGGCAGCATTCATCCTGACCCAGCCGCCGACCCCTGTGGATCGGGACCAGCAGCTGCGCGCGATCTTGAGTGCACCCAACATTCCCGAGCACGAGGCGGCCTTTCGTGAACGCTTCGACGTCAAGGACGTGGTCTCCGGGTTTGGCATGACCGAGGTCAACATTCCCGTGTGGGGACGACTAGGCCAATCCCGGCCGGGCGCTGCCGGCTGGGTGCACGACGAGCACTTCGAGGTCATCATCGCCGACCCGAATACCGACGAGCCCGTTCCCGACGGTGATCTCGGCGAGATCCTGGTGCGGCCGAAGGTTCCCTTCGGGTTCATGGCCGGGTACCACGCCATGCCGGACAGGACCGTGGAGGCCTGGCGCAACCTATGGTTCCACACGGGCGATGCCGGCACGATGGATGAGACGGGACTATTGACGTTCGTCGACCGCATCAAGGACTGCATCCGCCGCCGTGGCGAGAACATCTCGGCCGCCGAGGTCGAAGCCGCGGTGATGCAGTTGCCTAGCATCGCCGAGGTGGCGGCGTTCGCCGTAGCATCGAGCGTGCGCGGTGGCGAGGACGAGATCATGCTGGCCGTGGTGCCAAAGCCGGGAACCCACCTCACACCACAGGTCATTGCGGATCATGCGAGCAAAGTGCTGCCGCGTTTCGCACGCCCGCGCTTCATCGAGCTGGTGAGCGAGTTGTCGAAGACGGCCACCGGTAAGGTGCAGCGCGCACAGCTGCGCAAGCGTGGGGTCAGCCCGGCCAGCTGGGACGCCGATGGGAAGTCCAACTAGTCAGGGTGCGCCGCCGCTCAAAGGCGGTAGGGAAAACGGCCGTGGCCACGTCCCAACGCCGTTGCAGCGCATAGTTCATGTCCGACTCGGGTCACAGGCGGACCTCAGACTGACCTTCTGATCACGTCTCAAAGACCTCCAAGAGCAGACGATATCGCTGCAGCGCCAAGTATTTCTGCCTGGTGCCATGAGCCAGAAATATCGACACCTGCAT
>CAZGCX010000323.1:0-2571 GCA_964524585.1 uncultured Anaerolineaceae bacterium | reverse complement strand
CCGCAGCCGAGAGCGCCACGCTCCTTTGCCGGTCTGGCAGCCGGCGACCGATCCGCGGCAGAAGCTGCGCGACTTCATCGCCACGTTCGTGGCCCGGATCGCCGGCGAACCGAGTCCCGCCTGGCACCGGCGGCTGCTGATGCGCGAGCTGTCCGAACCGACGGCCGCCTGCATGGAGTTTGTCCGGGATCTGGCCCGGCCCCAGTTCGAACTGCTGCTCGAGGTCCTCGATGAGTTCCTGCCGCCAGAGATGCTGCCTCGCAAACGGCATCTGGTCGCACTGAGCATTATCGGGCAGTGCGTCTATCATGCCTTGGCCCGACCGGTCATCTCCCACCTGGTCGGCGAAACGGAGTACCGGACCTACGACGCCTCGGCGCTGTCCGAGCATATTGCCGACTTCTGCCTGGCGGCGCTGGGCGGTTCGGGCAACGGACCCGCGCCAAGCAGGCCCACCGCCCGGGCGGCATCCTCGCCGCCACGCAGACCGGCTCACCCTTCCAGGCCCAGCGGATAGGAGGGCCGACCGTGAACTGGATTGCGCTCAAGATGCTCACCGGCGACCGGGCCAAGTACCTGGGCATCGTGTTTGGTATTGCCTTTGCCTCGCTGTTGATCGCCCAGCAGAGCTCGATCTTCTGCGGTCTGATGTGGATGACCACCAGCCAGATCCGGGACATCCAGGGAGCCGATATCTGGGTGATGGATGCGAACGTGCAGTTCATCGACGACATCAAGCCCCTTTCGGACAGCGACCTGTACCGGGTGCGGAGCGTGCCGGGCGTGGCCTGGGCTGTTCGGCTCTACAAGGGCCTTAGTCGCGCACGGCTGAGCGACGGGAACTTCCAGCAGATCATCCTGATCGGTCTGGACGACGCCACCTTCGTGGGAGCGCCGCTGGAGATCACGCTGGGATCGCTCGGCGACCTCCGCCAACCAGATGCCGTGATGATCGACGAACGGGGCTATCGCCGGCTATGGCCGGGAGAGCCATATCGCCTGGGAAAGACATTCGAGATGAACGACCGCCGAGCCGTCCTGGTGGGGATCTGCAAGGCTTCGCGGACGTTTCAGACCTTTCCCATCGTCTACTCCCGGTTCAGCCAGGCCACCATGTTTTCGCCGCGGGAACGCAAGGTGCTCTCATTCGTGCTGGCTCAGAGCGAACCTGGAGTGCCGGCCGAGCGGGTCTGCCGCGAGATCGAACAGCAGACGGGACTCCGCGCGCTGACCCGCGATCAGTTCACCTGAGCGACGATTGTCTACTACCTGCGCCGGACCGGCATCCCCATCAACTTCGGCATCACCGTGCTGCTCGGTTTCCTGGTCGGGACAGCCATTGCCGGGCAGACGTTTTACATGTTTACCATCGACAATCTACGGCAATTCGGCGCGCTGAAGGCCATGGGGATGAGCAACCTGCGGATCGTGGGCATGATCCTGCTGCAGGCCATGGTGGTCGGAGCGGTCGGCTACAGTATCGGCGTGGGACTGGCAGCCTTGTTCGGCGAGCTGAACAAGAATTCCGATCAGTTGGCGTTCTTAATGCCCTGGCAAGTGCTGATAGGAACCGGCGGGGCGGTGTTGTGCATTGTGATTCTAGCCAGCCTGATCAGCATCCGCCGGGTGCTGGTGCTGGAACCTGCCATTGTGTTTCGCAGCTGAGGGGGAGCAGGGCCATGGTGGCCGAAAACATTGCGGTAGCGTGCCGGGACCTCACCAAGGCCTTTGGCGACGGAAGGGGGCGCGTGTGGGCATTGCGCGGTGTGGATTTGGACATTGTGGCCGGCGAGCTGAGTTTGCTGGTGGGCCCCAGCGGCTGCGGCAAGACCACTTTGATTTCGATCATCGCCGGCATCCTCGATCCGACCGACGGAAGCGTGGATGTGCTGGGCAGGCCGCTCGACCGTCTCTCCAATCGTCGCAAGATCCGCTTCCGCGCCGAGAACATTGGCTTTGTCTTCCAGCAGTACAACCTGCTGCCGGCTCTGACCGCCGCCGAGAATGCTTGCGTACCGCTGATCATCGCCGGCATGAGCAAGCGCCAGGCCCTGGCCCAGGCCCGCCGCCTGCTGGAGGCCCTGGGAATCGGTGGCCGCAGCGAAGCCCTCCCGTCGCAGCTCTCCGGAGGCGAGCAGCAGCGCGTGGCGATCGCCCGGGCGCTGGCCGACGATCCGCGCCTGCTGGTGTGCGACGAACCGACCTCGTCGCTGGATGCCCAGTCGGGACACCACACGATGGAGCTGATTCGCGATGTGGCCGTCCAGCCGGGCCGGGTGGTGATCATTGTCACCCACGACGCCCGCGTCCTGGCCTTCGGAGACCGCATTATCTACATGAACGATGGTCGCATCGAACGTGTCGACGCCGGCACGCACGGGGCTGATGCCCGCCAGGTGGTTTCATGATCCGCAAATACCTGCTGCCGCTGTTGGGACTGGGTCTTCTGGGCTTTGCCGTCTACCACGTGTGGGGTGCGCAGCGACCAAAGTACCGACTCGTCGAGCCACCGATTGCGCCGGCACGCTCGCCGTTTCGCTACACGGTGGCCGGAGCGGGTGTGGTCGAAGC
>CAZGCX010000322.1:0-2591 GCA_964524585.1 uncultured Anaerolineaceae bacterium | reverse complement strand
CCTCGGATATGGACTCCCCCCAAACCATGATACCCCCGCCGCACTCCGTGTTCCGCCCGCTGACGCTGTGCCGATCGGCGCCCCTGGAGCACTGGGGTGGGCGCTGGAGCCGCGCTTCTTGGTGCCGGAGCGGGTGCGGCAACACTTTGAGCAGCGAGCCGATCGCGGGCGCCAGGCACACGCCGAGTGGAACCGGCTGTGGGAGCAGTATCGGCGGGCCGAGCCAGAATCGGCGGCGGATTGGGAGCGCACACATCGCAAAGAGCTGCCCGGCGGGCTGGAAGCTGTGCTGCCCGAGTTTGCTGAAGATGCGAAAGGGATGGCTACCCGGGCCTCGTCGGGCAAGACTCTGAATGCCCTGGCGCCGTCGCTGCCGGAGCTGATCGGCGGTTCGGCCGATCTGACCGGTTCTAACAAGACCGACGTAAAGGGCGAGCCGGCCTTCTCCGCCGAGGACCGATCCGGACGCTACCTGCATTTCGGAGTACGTGAGCACGCTATGGGGGCCATGCTGAGCGGCATGGCGCTGTATGGGGGGCTGATCCCATACGGTGGGACATTCCTGATCTTCTCAGACTACATGCGGCCATCGATCCGGTTGGCCGCCTTGATGCGACAGCGGGTGATCTATGTGTTCACACACGATTCGATCGGACTGGGAGAGGATGGGCCGACCCACCAGGCGGTGGAGCAGCTGGCCTCGCTGCGAGCCATTCCCAACCTGACCGTAATCCGACCGGCGGATGCCAACGAAACTGCTCAAGCCTGGTTGGCGGCGCTGCGCAACACCAGCGGCCCCACCGCGCTGGCCCTGACCCGGCAATCCGTACCGACCCTCGACCGCCAACGATTCGGCGCGGCCAGCGGACTGCACCGCGGCGCGTACGTACTCGCCGACCTGGGAGACAGCGATCCACAGTTGATCCTGATGGCCTCCGGATCAGAAGTCGGGATTGTCGTCGAGGCCGGAGAGCGGTTGGCGGCGTCAGGATTGGCGGTCCGCTTGGTGTCGTTTCCCTGCTGGGAGCTCTTTGAGAACCAGGATCGTGCCTACCGCGAAAGTGTGCTTCCACCTGAGGTTTCAGCCCGTATTTCGATCGAAGCAGCAGTGCCGCTTGGCTGGAAGCGCTGGGTCGGAGATCGAGGTGTGGCGATCGGACTGCACCGCTTCGGAGCCTCCGCCCCCTATCAGGAGATTTATGAGCACCTGCACCTCACGCCTGATCGGGTCGTGGAGCAGGCACAGGCGCTGATGGCCGAGCGCGTGGCAGAGTAGTTTCAACAGCTCGCGCAGAACGCCGGCCAGTTGAACGCCGGCCGCGGGCCGAGGTCGGATCCGGATGACATCCCCGAACGGCAATCCAATTCTTGAAGCCTACGCCGCTGGGCAGTCCTTCTGGCTGGATTACATCCGCCGTGATCTATTCGAAACCGGCGAGTTGGAGCGGCTGATCGAATCGGGGGAGATTCGCGGCGTCACTTCCAATCCGAGCATCTTTCAGCAGGCAATCGGCGGTGGCAATCTATACGACGATGCGATGCGGCCGCTGGCGCAGGCCGGTTGGGACGCTGAGTCGGTGTTTGAGAACCTGGCGGTGCACGATATTCGGGCTGCCACCGATCTCTTCCTACCGCTTTATGAGGGGACCGGTGGCCGGGATGGGTACGTTTCCATCGAGGTCAATCCGCGGCTGGCCGACGATTCCCAGGCAACACTGGAAGAGGCTCGCCGTCTGTGGAACACGGTCAACCGGCCGAATCTGATGGTCAAGATCCCTGCCACACCAGCCGGCATCCCGGCTATTGAGCAGGCGATCGCCGAGGGGATCAACATCAATGTGACGTTGATCTTCGCGCTGGAACGCTACACCGAGGTGATGCAGGCCTACCTGCTCGGACTGGAACGGCGGGTGGAACAAGGGCAGCCCCTGGAACGGATCGCCTCAGTCGCATCGTTCTTTGTATCCAGGGTGGACACCGCCGTCGATCGGCAATTGGAGCAGGCCGTTCGCGAAGAGGGCCCGAACGCCGCCCGAGCTGCGGCGCTGCTGGGGCGGGCGGCAGTGGCCAATGCGAAGCTGGCATATGCACAGTTCAAGTCGGTCTTCGGTGAGGCGCGTTTCACTGAACTCCGAGAGCACGGCGCCCGGGTGCAGCGGCCGCTGTGGGCTTCGACCAGCACCAAAAACCCCGCATATTCCGATGTCATGTACGTGGAGGAGTTGATTGGTCCCGACACCGTGAACACGGTGCCCCCCAAGACGCTGAAGGCCTTCCGCGATCACGGCACGGCCCAAGCGAGCCTGGAACGGAATCTGTCCGACGCTCGCGCCCAATTGACAGCGATTGAAGGGCTCGGTGTATCCATGCCGGGGGTCACCTCCCAGCTGGAGCAGGAAGGTGTGCAAGCCTTCACTGATTCCTACGACTCGCTGCTGCAGATCGTCGAGAGCCGTATTGATGGGATGCGCGCCGAACTCGGGCCGCTTCAAGAGCGGTTGCCGGAGATGCTGGACCAGTTGGACCAGGAGCGCGTCGCCTCGCGCTACTGGCGCAAAGACCCGACGCTCTGGCCGGAGGTCGGATCGGAT
>CAZGCX010000321.1:0-2598 GCA_964524585.1 uncultured Anaerolineaceae bacterium | reverse complement strand
GACCCCCAGCAAGATCACCAAGCCGGGGCCGATTTCGGCCAGCGTGAATCCATCGCTGCTGACCCGGCCGCGGCGCACCCGCTGTACCAGCGCACGCAATGGGTCAGCCGTCCGCTGCCAAGTGATCGGCGATCAGGCCGGCTACCTCACCTGCCTCGGCATGCCGTCCCAAATTGTGCTTGGA
Source organism: uncultured Anaerolineaceae bacterium (assembly GCA_964524585.1). Lineage (GTDB taxonomy): Bacteria > Chloroflexota > Anaerolineae > Anaerolineales > E44-bin32 > JADFRG01. The sequence goes on along the minus strand of CAZGCX010000321.1, from coordinate 2,414 downwards.
GAACAGCAATTGCTCATCGACAGTGATCTCAAAACGCCCACCGTCAGATGGAATCACGGTCAGCGATTCGATGTCCGGCTCGAAGTTCATGAACAGTTCGGCCGCCAAACTGACGGCCCTCTCTTTGTAGTGTCAGACCCGGCAGTATTCAATGGTGATCCGCACTCGCCGCATTCCTCCCTTTGGGCCGATCGGATTCGACGCCGATTTCGATTCTACTATGTGCACCGGTGACGCTGCCTTGACCGGATCGGGAACTACGGCACTATGGTAGGCGCCTCCCGATGTGGCATAATCGAACCCAGGGAGGGTAACCATGCGTCGTTTCTTTTCTTTCTTGCTCGGCTCGCTGGTCGGGGCACTGTTCGGCGCCACGATTGCGCTGCTCATCGCACCCAGCTCTGGAGAAGAACTTCAAGCGCGAGCTCGAGATCGGATTGGCAACCTGCGCAACGAGATCCAACAGGCCTATGAGGCTCGTGTCTCTCAATTGGAGGCTGAGCTGGACTCGATGCGTAAGCGAACTTCGACCCCGAGCAAGGCCAAGGCCGAAGAGTAAGTTCGGCAGCTTGATCGAAACCGGGACCCGGCCAGGGTCCCGGTTTGGGTTTAAGTGGACGAGGACCGCCTGCCGGTCGCAGTCTCGTCGTCGGGACGGACGATCGGAAGCCGCACAGAGAACCGGCTACCGCGGCCCGGGATGCTCTGAACGGTCAGCGTGCCACCGTGCGCCTGAGCAATCTCGCGCGAAATCGCCAGGCCCAGACCTGCCCCGCGGCTCCCTCCGCCAGCACGCGACTTGTCCACCTGGTAGAAGCGCTCGAAGATCCGGGGGAGCTCCTCCGCCGGAATACCCGCTCCGCTGTCATCCACATGGATCGTGATCCAGTCGGCTTCGCTCTCTGCCGAGAGGCGGATCTTGCCGGCCGGAGGCGTATGTTTCACCGCATTGTCGAGCAGGTTGGAAAACACCTGTGCCAGGCGGTCGCCATCGCCGATCAGGGTCGGCAAGCGAACCGGCTGCCATTCGACTGAGACCTGCTGTTGCTCGGCCCGCAGCCGGATCCGTTCCACGCTGGCGCTGAGAATCGCCCCCAGGTCCAGCGGCCCGCGGCTGGTCCCGGCCTGCCCTGCGTCGAGTTTGGCCAGCTCCAGCAGCCCTTGAACCAGCCGGCCCAGGCGATCGGATTCATCATGAATCACTTGAGCCGCCTTTTGACGATCCTGGGCGGTGCCGTCCAGCAAGGCCTGTGCATAGCCCTGTATTGAAGTGAGTGGAGTCTTGATCTCATGCGACACGTTTGCCACGAAATCCCGCATCGCCTGTTGGTTGATGTGTACCTGTTCGACCATCTCGTTGAATGAGGCGGCCAGACTGTTTGCCTCGTCTGGGCCGGCCAGCGTCAGCCGGCGCTGATAGTCGCCGGCGGCGACCGCCCGCGCTGCTTCGGCGGTCTTCTGCAGCGGCGCCGCCACCCAGCGAGAGATCAGCCAAGCCAGCAGCAGCGAAGCCACCAGGGCCACCGCCCCGGCCCGCAGCACCAATGGAAAAATCACTTGTTCGCTGAGCGCAGCGACCAGCGTCGGTCGCGGGGCGAGCAGCAGCAGGCTGCCGCCGGAGCCGAGCGCCTGGCTGACGTACAGCCAGTGGTTTAGCGGACCCCCGTAGTCGCCCTGGGCGGCCGCTTGATTCGCAGATTGGTTCAGCACCTGGGCCGGCGGCGCGGCAAGCTCTGGGCGGGTGTCTGCGACGATCGCGCCCGTGGGGCTCACGATGATCGCCCTTGCATTCGGAAGGTTCAGGTTGCGGAAGGCAGCTCCCAGTCGGTCTGGCCCGAGCTGCTGCACCGCCCGCGGCCCACGTTCAGCCACCAGATCGGCAGCACCCTGCAAGCGGGCCAACGTCTGTTGCTCGAACAGCCGGCTGTTGGCCACGATCAGTACCAGTCCGACCCCAACGATCAGCAGCACCAGCCCACTGACCAGCAGGTGGGTGAAGAGCAGCCGGGTGCGAAGCGACCGGAACATCGAGGTTAGTGCGGCAAGCAGGATGGCTCCGATCGGATACGGTAGGGCGGCACTAGCCCACCAGCTTGTATCCGACGCCGGTTACGGTTTCGATTTGGACCTGGCTCTGCCCCAGGTGCTTGCGTAGGTGCGCCACGTGCACATCCACCGTACGGGTCTGGCCGTAGAAGTCGTACCCCCAGACCAGGTTCAGCAACTGCTCGCGAGTGAGCACGATTCCCTGGTTCGCAGCAAATGTGTGCAGCAGGTCGAATTCCTTGGCGCGTAGGGCAACCGCTTCGCCGCCGATCGTCACCTCCCGCCGGGCCGGATCGATCGCCAGATCGGCCAGCTCGATTGGTCGGTCGCCCGGGCGAGGCTCGCGTTCGGCGCGGCGCAGAATCGCG
>CAZGCX010000320.1:0-2616 GCA_964524585.1 uncultured Anaerolineaceae bacterium | reverse complement strand
CGGGTGGTGGGGTTGTTTCAGGTGGTGGTCTACAAGCGCAAGGGGCGCATCAACAAGCGCCTGGTCGTCGAGTTGGAGGACTGAGTGTTCGAGCCGGTATCCAGTCAATTCGATTTCATCGAGAACGAACGACGGGTGCTCCGATTCTGGGAGGAGCGCGAGACTTTCGACAAACTGCGGCGGCTGCGCGCCAACGGTCCGATTTGGTCATTCATCGATGGCCCGATCACGGCCAATAACCCGATGGGCGTCCATCACGGCTGGGGACGCACCTACAAGGACCTGTTTCACCGGTTCAAGTCGATGCAGGGCTTCCATACCCGTTACCAGAACGGCTTCGACTGCCAGGGCTTGTGGGTGGAGGTGGAAGTCGAGCGCCAGATGGGGTTTGAAACCAAACGTGACATCGAACGCTTCGGACTGGCGGAGTTCGTGCTGCTGTGCAAGCAGCGTGTGCTGGAGTTCGCCGCGGTGCAAACTGCGCAAAGCATTCGGCTTGGGTATTGGATGGACTGGGATGACCCGGAGCGGCTGCGTCAGCTCAGGCAGCAGCTGGGCCAGAACTCCACCGAGCAGATCTCGGTAGAGGGGCCGAACGGCCCGGTGAGTGGCACAGTTGAGCAGATCGTCGGCCGGCTCGGGCTGCCCGAGCTCGGTGGCTCGTACTTCACTTTTTCCGACGAGAACAACTACACCATTTGGGCTGCGTTGAAGGCCTGCTTCGATCGCGGTTGGATCTACAAGGGTCACGACGTGATGCCCTGGTGCCCGCGCTGCGGCACTGGTCTCAGCCAGCACGAGATCGTTACCGAAGGCTATCAGGAACTCACCCATCCGGGGCTGACGCTGCGGTTCCCGCTGGTCGATCGGCCGGGTGAGAGCCTGCTGGTGTGGACCACCACTCCATGGACGCTGACCAGCAACGTGGCGGCAGCAGTTGGCCCAGAGCTCGACTACCTGGGAGTTCGCCAGCGAGACGAACTGATGTACCTCAGTAGAGGCACCCTCGCTGCTCTGGATGGACCGTACGAGGTGGAGGTCGAGCTGAAGGGCAGAGAGATGGAGGGCTGGCGCTACCGAGGCCCGTTCGACGAGCTTCCTGCCCAGCTACAGGCCGGAGCGACCGAGGCTCACCAGGTTATTCTCTGGGACGAGGTCGGTGAGGAAGAGGGCACCGGAATTGTCCACATTGCGCCTGGTGCCGGGGCCGAAGACTACCAGCTGGGGAAACAATACAAGCTTCCAGTGATTGCGCCGCTGGATGAAGCCGGCATCTTTCTGGACGGCTTTGGCTGGCTGAGCGGCACTGCGGTCGGCGATTCGGCCCAACCGATTTACCAAGACTTGCAGACCAAAGGTCTGGCCTATAGCTTGAAGGATTACACCCATCGCTATCCAGTCTGTTGGCGCTGTGGTGAGCAGCTGGTCTTCCGGCTGGTCGACGAGTGGTTCATCTCGATGGGAGCGCAGCTCGAGAAGCCGTATGCCGAGGTGACCGATCAGGAGAAACTGGCCAATCTTCGCTACCAGATGATAGAAGCGGTAGTTAACGATACGCACTGGTATCCATCGTTTGGCTTCGAACGCGAGTTGGATTGGCTGCGCAACATGCATGATTGGATGATCTCGAAGAAGCGGTATTGGGGACTGGCTCTGCCGATCTACGAATGTGAACACTGTGGTAACTTCGAGGTGATCGGCAGCCGGGACGAGCTTCGCGACCGAGCAATTGCCGGATGGGACGAATTCGAGGGCCACACACCGCACCGACCGCACATCGACCACGTGAAGATCGCATGCAGTCACTGCGGTGAGACAGTCAGTCGCATTCCTGACGTTGGCAACCCGTGGTTGGACGCTGGCGTGGTGGCGATGAGTACCTTGAGCTACTCGACTGACCGCGAGTACTGGGAGCGCTGGTTTCCTGCCGACCTAATCAGCGAGAGTTTCCCGGGCCAATTCCGCAACTGGTTCTACAGCTTGCTCGCCATGAGCACCATTCTCGAACGACGAGCGCCGTTCAAGAACGTGTTTTCCTACGCGACCCTGTTGGCCGAAGACGGCCGCGCTATGCACAAGTCATGGGGAAACGCCATCGAGTTCAATGAGGCTGCGGACCGAATGGGCGTCGACGTGATGCGCTGGTTGTTCTGCGAACACCGCCCGGAAAAGGACCTGCTGTTTGGATACCACCGGGCAGATGAAGTCCGCCGGCAATTCCTGCTGCCACTTTGGAATGTCTACAGCTTCTTCGTGACTTACGCCAGCATCGATGGTTGGCAGCCGGGGTCGGCGCAGCCTACCGCGATCAGCGAGCTCGACCGTTGGGTGATGGCCAGGTACCAGCAGCTGGTCGATGCTGTTAGTGGGGCGCTCGAAAGCTTCGATCCCTCGCGCGCCACCGAGCTTTTGAGCGCCTTCCTGGACGATCTGAGCAACTGGTACCTTCGCCGCAGCCGGCGGCGCTTCTGGGCAAAAGCTGGGGCCAGCGCGGCAGGCGACGCAGATAAGCAGGCCGCGTATGAAACCCTGTACTCGGTGCTGGTCGGACTGATCAAGCTGCTGGCGCCGTTCGTCCCGTTTGTCACCGAGACCATTTACCAGAACCTGGTCCGC
>CAZGCX010000319.1:2402-2632 GCA_964524585.1 uncultured Anaerolineaceae bacterium | reverse complement strand
CCATCCGCAAGGTGCTGTCGCTGCCGGCCGTGGTGGATATCCCGGCCTACTCAGTGCGGGTCGAAGGCGACGAAATTCAGATCGGGCTACCCCTACAGGAATAGAGATCTGCGACCTACGGAGGAGTGAAAATGGCAAAGCAGTGGGTGTACCAATTCAACGAAGTCAAGCAGGCGGAGCAGCACGCCGGATCGTGGGACGGCGTGCGGGGCCTGCTGGGCGGAAAGGGC
>CAZGCX010000319.1:0-2392 GCA_964524585.1 uncultured Anaerolineaceae bacterium | reverse complement strand
CTGGGCAACGTGCGCCAGGGGATCGCCGAGAACCCGGCCGGCGTCACCCGAAAGACCAACGAGCGACACGGCGGCCTCTGGGAGCCGGGCGAGGGGGTGTTCGCGCTAACGCACGAAGAGCTGACCCGGCTGGACCTGCCGGTTCCTCCAGGATTCGTGATCACCACCGAGGCCTGCAACGCCTATCTGGCCGAAGGCGACCAGTTTCCGGAGGGGCTGTGGGACCAGGTGTTGGAAGCCATGCAGAGCACCGAGCGCGAGGCCGGCCGCAAGTTTGGCGACTCCGAGAACCCGCTCTTGGTTTCGTGCCGCTCCGGAGCCAAGTTCTCGATGCCGGGCATGATGGACACCGTGCTGAACATTGGGCTGAATGACCAGACCGCCAAGGGTATGGTCGCGCTGACCGGTGACGAACGATTCGTGTACGACGCCTACCGGCGGCTGGTGCAGATGTACGGCGGGGTGGTGATGGGCATTTCCGGCGACCCCGACCCCTTCGAGCAGGTGATCGAAAATTACCGTGAGAAGCGCGGGGTAAGGAGCGACACTGAGTTTGGCGCTGAGGACTGGCAAGCAATCACCGAGGAATTCAAGCAGATCGTCAAGCGGCAAGCCGGCATGGAGTTTCCCACCGAGCCGATGGACCAGTTGCGGCTGGCGATCGAGGCGGTTTTCAAGTCATGGAACGGGAAGCGGGCGGTGGACTATCGCAATGCAGCCCACATCCCACACGACCTGGGAACGGCGGTCAACATTGTCACCATGGTGTTCGGCAACATGGGCATGGACTCGGGCACCGGTGTGAGCACCACCCGAAACATCTCAACCGGCGAACCACAGATCGAGGGCGATTACCTGCTCAACGCGCAGGGTGAGGACGTGGTGGCCGGCATTCGGGACACCACGCCGATTGAGACCCTGAAGACCGACCTGCCGGCAGCTTACGATGAGCTCAAACAGATCAGCGAAAAGCTGGAGAAACACTACCGGGAAGTTCAAGACGTCGAGTTCACCATCCAGAACGGCAAGCTGTGGATGCTGCAGACCCGTGACAGCAAGCGAACCGCGCAAGCAGCGGTGCGCATCGCGGCGGATCTTGCAGAAGAGGGCCGGATCACCCGGGAAGAGGCTGTGATGCGGATCTCGCCCGACCAGGTGGATTTCTTCCTGCATCCGCAATTCGGGATCGAGACGATGAAATCGGCCGCCTCCGAGGGGCGGATGCTGGCCACCGGCCTCAACGTCTCGCCGGGCGCGGCGGTCGGGCAAGTGGCGCTGGACGCCGATCGGGCGGAGGCCTGGGCGAAGAACGAGGGCAAGCAGGTGATCATGGTGCGGCCGGAGACCAAACCGGATGACGTGCATGGCATGTTGGCCGCACAGGGAATCCTAACCAGTCGTGGCGGGCGTACCAGCCACGCGGCGCTGGTGGCACGGCAGTTCGGCAAGCCGGCGGTGGTCGGATGCTCGGAGCTCAGCATCGATCTCGACAAGCGGGTGATCTCGGTCGATGGACGCCAGATCAAAGAAGGCGATTGGATCTCCATCGATGGAACGCGGGGCGAGGTGTACCTGGGCCAGCTGGAGACCATGCAGCCCGACATCAATGATCCGTACTTGATCAAGATCCTAACCTGGGCGGATGAGTTTCGGCGCCTGGGGGTGTGGGCCAACGCCGACTATCCGCGGGACGCGCAGCGTGCGCGTGATTACGGCGCACAGGGGATCGGCTTATGCCGCACCGAGCACATGTTCTTTGAGCAGGAGCGCTTGCCGATCGTGCAGCAGATGATCCTGGCCGACACCCTGGAAGAGCGCAAGCAGGCGCTCGATAAGCTGCTGCCGTATCAGCGGGAAGACTTTGCGGGGTTGTTCAGGGTGATGGACGGGCTGCCGGTGATCATCCGTTTGATCGACCCCCCGCTGCACGAGTTCCTGCCCAGCCACGACGAACTGTTGGTAGAAGTCACCCAGTTGCGTGAGTCGGGGAAGGACCCCAACCGGCTGGCAGAGCGCGAGACGCTGCTGGCCGCGGTCGAGGGCATGCGGGAAGCCAATCCGATGCTTGGATTGCGCGGTGTACGGCTCGGCATTCACATGCCGCAGGTGACCGAAATGCAGGTGCGAGCGATCATGGAGGCGGCGGTGACGGTCGCCAAAGAAGGGGTCGACGTACATCCGGAAGTGATGATCCCGCTCACCAGCCACGTCAACGAACTCAAGGTCCAGCAGGTGGCGCTGGAGACGGTTGCCAAGCAAGTGATGGAGGAGCAAGGGATGGAGGTCGACTACAAGTTTGGCACGATGATCGAAATCCCGCGGGCGGCGCTGACCGCCAAGGAAGTGGCCGAGTTCGCGGAGTTTTTCTCCTTCGGAACCAACGACCTGACCC
>CAZGCX010000318.1:0-2679 GCA_964524585.1 uncultured Anaerolineaceae bacterium | reverse complement strand
ACTTCTTTGATCACAGAGCTGTAGAGTTCGCCGGATCCCTGACACCATCGGCTCGAGGCGAAGTTGAAATAACGGATCTACTACGGATCTATATGGAACACGACGAGTTGGCTGTCGAAGTGCTCGGAAGGGGGGTGGCTTGGCTGGACGCCGGTACACACGATGCACTCATTCAGGCATCCAACTTCGTTCAGGCAGTTCAACAACGTCAGGGGCTCATGATTTCCTGCCCCGAGGAAATCGCATATCGACTGGGCTATATCGATGTTGACAGCTTGCGAAGCCTAGCGGAAATGATGGGGAACAATGAGTACCGGGACTACCTCTTCCAGCTGCTTGATCCGAGCCTCGTACGCCGGGAACACCGAATGCAAGAATGAAGATCCTCCTGATCGGCAAGGATGGAAAACTCGGCTGGGAACTCCATCGCTCGCTGATGTGCTTCCCGCACATAGACGCCACAGGACGGACTGAGCTGGACTTGGTGAATCATGACGCGCTGCGCGATCTGGTTCGCCGAAGTAGGCCAGACCTGATCATAAACGCTGCAGCCTATACAGATGTCGATAGAGCTGAGAGCGAACCGGACTTGGCGCATGATCTCAACGTCGCCGTGCCTGAGATTCTTGCGACGGAGGCGAACGGCCTGGGAGCGCTCCTCTTGCACTTCTCAACCGACTACGTGTTTGACGGGTCCACTACAAGAGCATATCGCGAAGGTGACGATGCCAATCCAATCAATATTTACGGACAATCGAAGCTCCAAGGCGAGTTAGCGATCCAGGCTTCGACCGACCGCTTCATTACGATGCGCACCAGCTGGATCTACAGCCTCCGCCGCCACTGCTTCCTGACCGCCATACTGGAGCGATTGACGCATCCTTCCACGCTCCGAGTCGTGGATGACCAGGTCAGTGGCCCAACATGGTGTAGATCGCTTGCCGAAGCCGTATCGCGGGTGGTGGTCATGAGCGAGATGCACGGTATGGAGTGGCTCGCCGAGCGCTCGGGCACGTATCACCTTGCAGGCTCAGGCTACACAAGTCGCCTGGAGTGGGCGAGAGCGATACTAGAATCTGATCAGCGGCGGGCCGAACACGCCGTTCCCAAGTTAATGCCCGTCAAGAGTAGTGAACTTCGATCCGCTGCTCGCAGGCCGGTGTTCTCTGCGCTCGACTGCTCGCTCTTTGAGAGGACTTTCGGCTTCCAACTTCCGTCGTGGAGTATTTCCCTCGGGCTGGCCCTTGAAGGATCGGCCGATCCGATAGAGTTCTGATTCAGGGCCACAGCTTTGGCGCTTCCAAAGCGCCGGCAGGACGCGAAATGCATGCGACTCGAGCATGAATCGAGCCGATCTGCGCCATAAGCCTAGGTCCGATGTTCCCCATCGATGTTGTCGACCACGACTCCGGAACTGTCGGGCAGTCAGGAAAAGCCCATGCTGGACATAATCGCGAGGACTGAGCACAAGCAGTGCCGTCACCGGATGAGCCGCAAGGATGGAGAACTGCCGTCCGGTGGCAGGGAAGTACTGGAGTGCTACTCACGAAGGTGGGCAGATCTTTTATAGTATCTGCGAGCTCACAACAGAATACGTAGTACCGCTCGACAACGGCAAACCCGGCGAAAGCCGGGGACGCAAAGCCATGGGTCTAAAGCCAGCGATTGGCTAGGATCGCCAGGTTACCGAAAGCGGCCCTTTCTTTAAGTGAAGTGCCTCTCGAGCTGTGGACTCGAGAGGCACTTTTGTTTGCGCTCAAGGCGGAGAGTGGATTGAGGGTCAAATGAGGTCTGAGCACACACCCCCAAGCAGCGTCGAGAGACTACTGGTGGTTGCCCTGGCCGGGTTCCTTGCGTTTGACCTGCTCATGGTGGTGCCGGCCTTCGCCTCCGAGCTCCGGCTGGACCGACTGCACCCGTCGCTACCGGTGGTGAATCTGCGGCCGCTCTTTCAGGCACGTGGGCGGATCGCCAACGGGCTGAAAACCGACTTTGCGGCGCCGGTCCTGGCGATCGTTTCCCGCTCCGACCGCTCCCAGCTTGATGCCTTCGCGCCATCAGCCAGCCCAACACCTACGCCGGCGGCGGCCGATGAGACCAGGCCCACCGAGGGCAACGGTGACCAGCCCGCTCCAACCCCCGATTTGCTCGAGACGGCAGTGGTTGAGACCGCCACTGCCCTGGCCGTGCCGACCCAGGCGGATGGGGCATCGCCGACGCCAGTTGAGACCTTGGCACCGACCGCCACGCTGCCACCGGGGGTGACCCCGTCGGCCACACTGGCACCTACCGCCACTTCATTGGTTCCGTCACCATCGCCCTCAGCGACCCAGTTGTCCGGCTCGCCGACGCTTCCCGTCGGCCCGACCGCGACCTTCCTGCCCACCAACACGTCGGTCCCGACCGCCACCAAGACTCCGACGCCTACCAAGACCCCCACGCCCACCAAGACTCCGACCAAGACCGCTCCGCCCCCAAGCTTGACGCCGGTGCCGGATGGCAAACTGTACGTCTCGACCAGCGGCAGCGACTCTGGATCGGGATCCTCGACGCAGCCGTGGCGCACGATCCAGCACGCCGCCAACCTGATGAGTCCGGGTGACACGGTGATCGTCCTGGCCGGAAACTACCCCGAGCGGGTTCAGGTCTCCCGCTCCGGCTCTTCCGGCGCGCCCATCA
>CAZGCX010000317.1:0-2680 GCA_964524585.1 uncultured Anaerolineaceae bacterium | reverse complement strand
TTTTGTCCTCAAGTATCTCGCCTCGGCGGCGACAAGTCATCGATATTACCCTACGTGGGCGCGGCCGTTTCCCCCACGAATTTGTGGCGGGCGAGATATTCAGTGCGACAGGATTGGAATTGTGCAGCTTACCTGAGCCCACGGGCCCAAGTCACTTAGGCAGAGACCCGAAAGCAGAACTGACGCCGGGATGTGACATCGCTGGTTGAGCGCTCTGGCTGTCGGCGCCTAAATAACGAGTTTGGCTGAGGGTGAATGCCGCCAGGATGACGATCAATCGGACAGGTGCCGTCGTTCTTGCCTCCAGCGCTGAAAGGCACATTCTCACGACCCACCCAACCTCTCCCCTCCAGTCGCTGTTTGGAGTGGGCCGTGTGGTGCTCCATCAGGTGACGATCGATGAGAGAGTATGGGATGGGAGGCAGGTCAGGCTTCGGTTTTCGGGCACGTGGCTTACGTTTATGTGCCTCGCGGCACATTGGGCAAATAAGCCGCAAGGAGGGCGTCGTGTAGACTTCGGGCCTTCAATTCAGATCCCGTTTCTTATTTGCGAGGGCTGAAGCGGTTTGGACCCGCTCAAGAGCCAAGGAAGCTGGTACTTGACCGTCCCTCTTTCCTCTGCTCGGAGCAACGACCGTTCAGCCGCGCCTTTGATCGTCTAAACGATATGCGATGATATTGGCAATGAATGTCCCTACCGACAGAAGCGTGGCCACTGACCATACGACTAAGCTCATTGTGTTCTCTTGATTGTAGAGGACATACGGGTCGAAGACGAACACTGCGGCCGCCCGGCCGATCATTAGGACGAGCAACGAGCTCACAACAAACACCAAAGCCGGAATTCCCTCAGAAGTAGCTTTTCGGTCGATCAGGCTTGTATATACGGGGCTAAACCTAAAGACTACGAAAGCCAATCCAAGCAGAATCAAGAACAGTCCCGCACCCAAGCCTGACAGAAGCAGAGTTCCCCCTCCAGCAATCCCGATCCAGGACAGAAGAACAATGATCCCCGTATAAAACGTTTGCTTGAGCCTGGGAAAGCCGTCGCGAACGCTAATCTCCTCTTGGTCCATGGTCACTGCTCCTGTCTGTAAGCTTGCGGTTTCGACCTTAGAACCACCTGATCTCGAGTGATCATCACTCATCGCGCAACATATCAAACAGCTCCTTGGCGCTGTCGTTCAGGCCTCGGGGCTGAACAAGTCGTTCGTTTGCATCGAAGCCCCGATCAAACTGCCATGCAGTTATCGCCAGATCCGCCCCGGCGGCAAGCAGTACGAGCCCGCAGCCCCAACCGAACGAGACCGCCCCACTGACAATGCAGGCTTCGATAACTCCTACGGCGCCTCCACCAAGCCCAAGTATCCCTAGTCCGCCGCCAAGAGCCAAACTCTCCTGGCGCTGATCGATCTGTTCGTCCCGAATCCGGATCACCTCTTGGAAGTTCCTCAGGGTCTCCGAGTCTCCGACCGAGACAATCCCAATACCGGGATACTCTCCTTCAGGACATTCGCCTGCGCACTCGCCCCACACATAGAACTTATTGGTTCCGGGAACTCGGCAATAGCCAAAATGGTTGTCGCCTCCGATGGGTTCGGAACAGTCGAGGCTTTCGGCACCCTCGAATACCGGCGGTGGCGGACTGGGTGTTGGAGCAAGCGGAACCGGGCTAGGCACCAGTCCAATAGTCGCCTGCTGAAATGGCTGGGGAGGTACGGTGGACCATACCATCGGGGTTAGCGAGTCCTGGAATCCGCAACCGGCCAGGAACGATAGTAGGATCGCGTATACGAGGTTGAGGCCGCCCGAAGCCAGTAATCGCTGGCGGACTGCCGCTGCGGGCCTTAGCTGCCGCTCGGCGTTGTTGGGATGAGAATACACTGCACCCACTCTTCAGCTCTCCCCCTGCAGCCTATTGACGTTCACCGTGCCCAGTATCGCCGACGATCAGTTGCAAGTCAATCACGCATCTGGAGGCATCTCCCGTACACTGCCTTCCAGTTTAGTGCAGGGCGCCGGAGGCTGATCGGACCGGCCGAGGGGTGGAAGAGATTGATCGCCGAGCACGGTACTTCGGATCACGGTCGCACCCCTCACACCTTCGATCGCCGGACCAATTCCTAAAGATCACCCTCCAAAGCGAAACGGCAGAAAGCTCACGGCGACGATCCAGGCAAGCGACAATCCTTCGAATATCCAGTGAAGCGGGGTCAAGAGCCCGACGGCGAATGCCACGCTGATCCAGCCGAGCCAGGCCGGGATGAGCCCCGTCAGCAGCGATGCAATTCCCGTCGCACCAACAAAGCCGGCCAGGCCGACCGTGAGCAGATTTGCCACACCACAACCGCAGCGATCCCGGAGAGCGGCGCAATCTTCAGCAAAAGTGCATTATTCATCAGGCCTCCTCGGTTCGGTACGAACACAATTGAAGCGCATCAGCCGATTGCCTCAGCAACACCACACCGAGCACCAGGCTGAGAAGCGCCAGCACGAAAGAATTCATACAGCTTGGCTCATTGGCTGCTCGGGGAGGGCAGGACTCGCCGTGATTCTCCTCGAACATCCCGCTATGAATGGCGGTTTGTTACGATGAATGGCGGTTCTCCAACGATGAAAGCAGGGGGCTTACGACCTGCGGCCTCCCGCTGACTACCCTGGGCCGTTCATTGACCGCGAA
>CAZGCX010000316.1:1057-2687 GCA_964524585.1 uncultured Anaerolineaceae bacterium | reverse complement strand
CGCTGCGTGAGGCTGAACGCGCGGCAACTGACACCCTGGACTTCGTCGGACTCGGCGATCGCACTGAGCAGTTGGCGAGCAGCTTGAACGTCGCGCAGAAGAAACGACTGGAGTTGGCCAGAGCCGTCGCCGCCCAGCCCTACCTGCTGCTGCTGGACGAGGTGCTGGCAGGCCTCAATCCGTCCGAAATAGCTGGAATGCTCAGAATCATCCGGGAGATCCGATCCCGCGGAATCACGATCATCATGATCGAGCACGTGATGCACGCGGTGATGAACGTTTCCGACCGCGTGGTAGTGCTGGATTTCGGAAAGCAGATTGCTCAGGGAACTCCGGCAGAGGTATCGAGTGATCCGGGAGTGATCACGGCCTACCTGGGCGACCCGGAGCTGACCGCACGCTACAGCCGTCATCTGGAAGGACCGGCCTGAAATGGCGCAGCTACAAATCCACAGCCTCGAGTCCGGCTACGGCGAGGTCCAGATCCTGTGGGGGGTGGACATGACACTCGAGCCCGGCAAGCTCACCGCGCTGGTCGGCAGCAATGGGGTTGGCAAGACCACCTTGCTGCGGGCGGTCATGGGCAGCATCCGGCCCTGGTCGGGCATGGTGAGCCTTGGGGGACAGGAGATTACGTCCCTGCCACCGCATCGCAAGGCAGCACTCGGATTGGTCTTGGTACCAGAAGGCCGCCAGCTCTTTTCAGACATGAGCGTCTTCGAGAACCTAGAAATGGGCGCCACCGTCCCTCGGGCGCGCTCACACCAGGAACACAATCTTGAGCGGGTGTTCACCGTGTTTCCCCGGCTGGCAGAGCGGCGCGATCAGAAGGCCGGCACGCTCAGCGGCGGCGAACAGCAGATGCTTGCCGTTGCGCGTGGCCTCATGGCGCAGCCCGAGGTCTTGATGTTCGACGAGCTCTCACTGGGGCTGGCGCCGGTCCTGGTGCTGGACCTGCTCAAGGCGCTGGAGCAGCTCAAGACCGAAGGGTTGACGATGTTGCTGGTCGAACAGAACGTTCACATGGCTCTGGCGGTCAGCGACTACGCCTACGTCATGAGTGAAGGCAAAGTGGCCCTGCAGGGACTGCCGGAAGAGTTGGCCAAGGACAGCGCCATCCAACAAGCCTATCTGGGGATCTAAGCTCAGGGAAACGGACGGCTGCGGACCCTTCAGCGCTTGCCGGACCGGCTGGCAGCCGCCAGGCAAACGGCGCCATCTGAGGCGGGCTAGCTGGCGTTCAGCGACTCAATCGCCTCCCAGGAAAGCACCCTCATCCTGCGCCAGAGCTCTGGCGACCGAATTCGCTCGACGAAGTCCAACCAGCGAGGCTGCAATTGCGACCAGCGGTGCTGCGGGATCAGCAGCCATATGTGTAGGGTCCGATCGAGTTGCGCCGCCAACTGCTGACCGACCAATAGGGTACGCGCGAGCTGATAGTGGCGATCGCAGGGCGGCGCGGCCGACTCGGACCCCGGACGCGGGCCGAATTCGAGCCAGCGCGAGAAGCGCGACGGGTTCGCCTCCCAATAGCGGCAGGGGTTAGCTGAGTCATTGGCGGGTGTACTCGGCTGATCAGTCCGCTGCGCCTCATCGGCGGGCATACTCGTCCGATCCATCTGCCGCGCTT
>CAZGCX010000316.1:0-1047 GCA_964524585.1 uncultured Anaerolineaceae bacterium | reverse complement strand
CCAGCCCGGAATTGGCCTTGGCCTCCACCAGCACCAGCTGGGAGTCACCGAGCAGGAACAGGTCCACCTCAGTCGCCGGCCCGGGACCATCGACCGCTTCCAGAGCCTCATCCAGCCCAGCCAAGCGTTCGCCGGCCAGGTTGAAACCCCAGTAATATGGTTCCAACCGATCCTCGATTGCCGGCTGCAACGACCCCCAGAGCGGCCGTAGCGCCAACAGTTCCTGCATTGCAATGCGCGGGGTCGCCCGAAGGTAGATCCGGTTCCACAGCAAAGCGCTTTCGGAGTAGCGCTGCCCGAGGTCGTGAAGTACCCGCTGTGGAAGGCTGGCGAAGATCGGTTCCACTCTGCCCGCCTGGACACCGCTCAGCTTGCGGGTGGAGCCGGGTTTAGTCAACTACCTGGCCGCCTCGGCCAGCGATCGACTGACCTCCTGCAACGCCGGCAGCAGCAGCACCGCCTCTTCTTCCAGCGACGGAACGAAGCCCATGTCTTCCTGGCCGGCGATTCGGCTGGCGATGCGGTTTTCCAGGACCTCGACCTGCGGTGCGGCATCCAGGTAGCCGATCGCCTCAATAGCACGGGCAGCTGACACCCGGATCTGAATGTCCATGTGCCGGTCTTGTAGAATCTGCACCAGGGTGCCGCCCGAGTAAGAGCACTGCTCCAGCACCAAATGCACGAGCGCCGCGTGCCCGCTGGAGGAGGCCGAGATCTGAAGTAATCCGTAGATCTGACGACGTCGCATTTGGACCAGCGTATGGCGCAGCCACTCCACCACGCGTTGGGGAGATGCAGCCGAGCCGGCCAGCACTTCGGCAATGGCAACTACAAACTCGCGCCGCAAGGCAATGTTGGGTTCTTCGACCCCCCGCCCCAGCAGGCCAGCTGCCAGCTGCGATCGGCGATGCAGGCCAGACTCGACCAATTGACGCAGTCCAGCGCGACGTTGTTCGGAATCCGGGTCGATCAGCAGCGTAAGTGCCTCGACCAGTTTGGGAAGCTCGTCGGGGCCGGGCTCGCTCAGCAGTTGGTCAGGAAGCAGGC
>CAZGCX010000315.1:0-2691 GCA_964524585.1 uncultured Anaerolineaceae bacterium | reverse complement strand
GCTGGCGCCGTTCGTCCCGTTTGTCACCGAGACCATTTACCAGAACCTGGTCCGCAATCTGAATTCCCAGGCGCCTGAAAGCGTCCACCACTGCGATTGGCCGAAACCTGATCCATCGGTTTTGGACTCGAAGCTGGTCGAGCAGATGGAGCTGGTAAAGCGGCTGGTTTCACTCGGGCATGCGGCGAGGAATCAAGCCGGGATCAAACTGCGGCAACCACTGTCAGAAGTCGCCTTTGCGGTGGCGAGTGACGAGGAGCGGCAGGCGGTGGACGCCCATCAGGAGCTGGTCCAGGACGAACTGAACGTCAAGCAGGTCAGATTGCTGGATGCCGCCACTGAAGCCGCCGAATTCACCCTCAAGCCGCTACCCAGACAACTGGGGCAGAAACACGGGGCGCGTTTCCCGGCTGTGCGGGCAGCCATCTCGAACTTGGAGGCTGATCGAGCTGCCGGACTGCTGCTCGGCGGAAATCCGGTTGAGGTCACCGTGGAGGGTGATCCGATCAAGGTGTATCCGGACGAGGTCGAGCTGGTCATCTCGCCGCACTCCGGGTTTGCCGCGGCAGCCGAGGGGGCCTATCTGGCAGCGCTGGTGACCGACATCTCGGATGCACTCCGTTCTGAGGGGCTGGCGCGCGAATTCGTGCGCCGGGTGCAGGAGCTGCGCAAGCGGGCCGACTTTGCGGTTGACCAACGCATCAAAGTGCAATATCGTGCGGCGCCCGAGCTTACGGCCGCGGTGTCCGAGCACGCCGAGTACGCAAAGATGGAGACCTTGGCCGATGAACTGGCGGCCGTCGATCAACCCAAAGGCAGGCAGTTGCAGCAATATCAAATCGACGACCTTGAGCTGGACCTGGCGGTGAGCCCGATCTAGCCCCAGTCCGGGTGCGATACAATCGGGGCCGGCCATGCGCAAGACACGCGACTACCTCACGCTGATCGGGATTTCCGGCCTGATAATTGCCGCCGATCAGTGGAGCAAGTACCTGATCCGCACCAGGCTGCAGCCGGGAGAGCGCTGGGCCCCCTGGGAGTGGTTGGCGCCAATTGCGCGACTGGTGCACTCCGACAACACCGGAGCCGCCTTCGGATTGTTTCAGGACGGTGCACTGTTCTTCACTATTATTGCGGTTGTGGTTTCGGCCGCGATCATCTTCTACTTCCCCAGGGTGCCGCATTCGGAACGGGCCCTGCGCATCGCGCTCTCGATGCAGCTGGGCGGCGCGCTGGGAAACCTGATCGATCGACTGATTCAGGCCGGCAGAGTGACCGACTTCATCTCGGTGGGCCAGTTCCCGGTGTTCAATGTGGCTGACGCCAGCATCTCGGTTGGGGTTGCAGTCCTGCTGCTTTCGACCCTGATCGGCGGCAATCGATCCCCGGTCGAGGCCGAAGAGCCGACCAGCGCCTCCGAACAGCCTGTCAGCTAGCAGCAGGTTGAGATGGCCGAGCGCGGAATCGAGCTCGAGGCGCGCCCTCCGGCCGGTCGGCTGGACATCACCCTGGCGCGTCAACTCCCTGAGATCAGCAGATCCAAACTGCAGGAGCTGATCCGAGCCGGTGGAGTGCGGGTCAACGGCGCGGTGGTCGACAAACCAAGTACGCAGGTCAGTGCCGGAGATCGCATTGCAGTTGAGCGGCAACCCAAGTTCTCTGAAGTGTTGGAGCCAGAACCGATCGCGCTGGATGTCATCTACGAGGACGACCAGGTTTTGGTGATCAACAAGCCGGCTGGCCTGGTGGTGCATCCGGGGCCGGGTCACCCACAACGGACGTTGGTCAATGCTCTGCTCAGCCGCCTGCCGGGGTTGCGGGTAGGAGAGATTGAGCGCCCCGGGATCGTCCATCGGCTAGACAAGGAGACTTCGGGCGTGATCCTGGTGGCGAAGACCGATGAGGCGCTCGAGTCGCTTCAGGGCCAATTCAAACGCCGACAAGTTAAGAAGATCTATCTTGGGCTGGTGGACGGGGCGCCCCCTACACCTGAGGGGGAGGTAGAGGCAGCGATCGGTCGAGATCCGAGAAATCGCCAGCGTTTTGCCGTGCTGCGCGCAGAGTCCGCCAAGCACGCCGTCACCCGCTACCGCACGCGAGAGCGATTCGCGCAGCACGCCCTTTTGGAGCTCCAGCCACTTACCGGCCGAACGCACCAGATCCGGATTCATATGAAGGCACTTGGCTGCCCGATCGTGGGGGATCGAGTCTATGGACACCGCCGCGCGAGCTTGCCCGTGGAACGACAGATGTTGCATGCCTGGCAACTCGAATTCGAGCTGCCAGGCGATCGGTCGATGCAACGCTTCGAGGCGCCGCTGTCGGCCGACTTTGAGGCGGCAATAGCGGCGGCCAGGGCGGCATAGAGATGGAATGGTTCGATTTTCGGTCCGATACGGTCACGCAGCCGACTCCCGAGATGCGAGCGGCCATGGCGGAGGCTGAAGTCGGTGATGATGTCTACGGGGACGATCCTACCGTCAACCAGCTGGAGGCCCTGGCGGCTGAGCGGATGGGAAAAGAAGCAGCGGTGTTCGTGGCTTCCGGAACGATGGGCAATCTGGCGGCAGTGCTGAGCCACTGCCAGCGGGGCGACGAGGTCATTCTGGGCGACCGTTCGCACACGTTCTTGGACGAGGTCGGAGCGGTCTCGGCGCTCGGCGGCGTCCAACCCCACACCCTGACGAATCA
>CAZGCX010000314.1:0-2701 GCA_964524585.1 uncultured Anaerolineaceae bacterium | reverse complement strand
AGCGCCAGGGCGTTCGAAACCGCCTCCAGGTCGCGCTGCTGGACCACCACCGCCAGCAGCTGATCGACCGCCACCGGCTCTCCGAAATCGTAGATGCCGGCAGGCCAAGTTTCGAAGGTCAGTTCCAGCGCCGCGTCGATCTCGGCGCCGATCGTATCGTGGGTTTCTTCGGAGATCACGCCGTCCCGCCGCAGGTTGACCAGCATTCCACGTTGTGCGCGTAGCTCTTCGCGGCGGGCGGTGACCAGCTCATCGGCCTCCAGATTGGGCGCCTTTTGGAGAGTCTCCTGGACCGCCCTGGCGAGCGCTTCCGCCCGATCGCGCAGGATTGGGCGCACTCGCTCCCAGCTATGCCGCGAGATCAGCCCGTTCTGGTACAGCTGCTGCATATGTTCGAATCCGGACTGTGCAGCCAGTGCCCGCGCATGGCGCAGCTCGTACTCCAGGCGCTCCTCAGAGCGTACAACCAACCGCAGCCGCCGCACCAACCAATCCATCGAAACGCCCTGCACCAACAGAGTGAACAGTACCACCCCGAAGGTCATCACAATCAGCGTGCGGCGCGGTTCGCCCAGTTCAATCGGCAGGCTCAGCGCTAAGGCCAGCGCGATTGCGCCGCGCATCCCTCCCCAGAACATCACGTGGCGCCAGCGTTCGGGCATCTCGGGGCCCAGCCGCGAAAGGCCGTAGATCCCGACAGCCCGGCTGACCAGCACCGCCAGGATCGCCCACAGGATCAGGAGCCAATCGGCTGCCAGCGCCGGCAGGTCGATATCCAGCCCAATCAACAGAAACACCGCCGAGTTGGCTAGAAACGCCACATACTCCCAGAAGTTCAAGACCACGATCCGGGTCGTGGGCGACATTTCACGATGCCCCAGATTGCCGTTGATCAGGCCGGCGATCACCACGGCCAACACGCCGCTCACGTGCAACTGCTCAGCCAGCAAAAAAGCACCGTAGGCCAGAACCGTGGTCAAAGTGGTTTCGACCAGGTAATCATTGATCCGTCCGATCAGCTGCAGCGCCACCCAGCCAGCGACCAGCCCCACCACCACGCCGCCGCCCCCGATGACGGCGAAATCCAGCACGCCGTCGATCAGGTTGAATTCGCCAAGCATCAAGGCCTCAACAGCAAGCCCAAAGACCACGATGGCAGTGCCATCGTTGAACAGGCTCTCGCTCTCCAGCATGACTTCCAGCCGTTTCGGCACTCCCAATCGGCGGAAGATTGCCACCACCGAAACCGGGTCGGTAGCCGCGATCAGGGCGCCGAATACCAGCGCCAGGGTGAGCGGGAGCCCGGCGCCGAAGGCCAGCATGCCACCGACAATCAGCATGGTCAGGATCACGCCCGGAATGGCGAGCAGCAGAATGGTGGTGAGGTTTTGTCGGAGGTTGTTCAGCTCGATATGGAAAGCGGCTTCGAATACCAGTGGTGGCAGCAAGATCGAGAGGATCAGTTCCGGAGTGAGCTCGAGCTCAAGCCGGGCTTGCAGCGACAGTACCAAACCGGCGATCACCAGCGCCGCGGTGTATGGAATCCGGAGGCGACGTACGATGATCGCTACCACGGAGACCACCAAGAGCACTTCGAGAATCAGTGCTTCAAGTTGGAGCAAATCAGGCATCCGAATCGCTCTCCAGCTCAGTCGTGATCTCGACAAACACAGGCACAGGGAACCCGGTGATCATACGAGGTTCCCTGCATCGGCGATTATAGCATCGGCGCAACTCACAGCTGTTCGACGACCTGTATCGACGAACCGGCGACCTCCGCCCGCTCGCCGCTGGGGAATGTGACCCATGCCGAATCTTGCTCCCACTCGATCTCGAGGCCGCGCCAGCTCAGACGCATCGGCCAGGGGAACGGGTTCAGGCCGCGCAGCGCGATCTTCCCAGGTGAGATCAACCGCACGCCAAGCACATACAGCAGCAGGCCCAACGGCGCCACACCGGCTAAGTGATCGCGTTCCCCGATTCCCCCGGCGCCATCTGCGTGATAGGCCTGCCGGAATCCCTGCTCTTGCTTGAGCGATTCGCTGCAGGCCCGCATCAGTCGCGACACCAATTCAGCTGCCTGATGCAGGTATCCGTAGTCGACCAAACCCTCACCGATCATCGTGTTCCACTGCATCCAGACTGCGGAAGGCCGGTCGGCTTCATAGGCCGGATCGCTGGCGGGGCAGGCCGGTATACCGTGCTTGCGCCAGAATTTGTGGGGGTCGAGCAGTGTGCGGTCCACCAGCTGGGCGGCCCGGCTGGCGCTTGGGATTCCGGCCCAGAGCGGCAAGAACCCGGTTTGATCGCAGCGGCTGTAATCAGGAGACGTCAGCTTCAGCTTGAGTTTGCTGCTCAAGTTCCGAACCTCGATCCGATCGATCTGGGAGTAGCTGCGCTCGGTTGTGAAGGTGCCGATGCCGCCAAACCAATGAAACTTCCGATCGGTCAGACTTTCCACCCGCTTGCGATTGGTACGCCCTCTGCCGTGAATGAATAGATGCAGTTTGTGGCTGATGTCCGGCGGACCTTCGACCCGTGCCAACACTCGAATCGGGGGATCAAACTGCCGCGCGATTTGCAGTGTGAATTCGCCTTTGCCGCCGCCAAGCTTGCTTCCTTCGAACGCTTGATGCAAATCACGATCGACCGCCAGGTAGCAGCTGGATCGCTCAGACCAGGACCGCTCGACCGCGGTCCG
>CAZGCX010000313.1:0-2708 GCA_964524585.1 uncultured Anaerolineaceae bacterium | reverse complement strand
CGCAGTCCCTGTGGGACTCCGGCCCATGTGCTGGCCGTGTGAGTAGTGGAGTGGGAGCGCGGATGAATGTCATTGAAGTTACAGGTCTGGCCAAGTCTTTCGGAGCGACCCTGGCAGTTGCCGACGTTTCTTTCGAGGTCGGGGCGGGGGAGATCTTCGGTCTGCTTGGGCCAAACGGTGCCGGCAAGACCACCACCATCCGGATGATCATGGACATCATCAAGCCGAATCGGGGTTCGATTTCAGTGCTCGGCGGCGAAATGACCGAGGCCAAAAAGAATCGTATCGGCTATATGCCCGAAGAACGCGGCCTGTATCAGGACGTGACCCTCGAGCGGTGCCTGACCTACCTGTCCTCGCTCAAAGGTGTGGCGTCCAGCGATGTCCGTCAGCGGCTCGACCGGTATCTAGAGCGTTTTGACCTGGCGGAGCATCGGACCAAGAAAGTCAAAGAACTGAGCAAGGGGATGCAGCAAAAGGCTCAGATCATCGCCACTCTGCTGCACGATCCGGAACTGGTCATTATCGACGAACCCTTCACCTCGCTCGACCCGATCAACACTCAGGCCGTCAAGGACTTGATTCGGGATTTGCAGCAGTCCGGAACGGCGATCGTCATGTCTACTCACCAGATGCATCAGGTGGAGGAGCTGTGCGACCGAATCCTGCTGATCAACAATGGCCGGGATCTACTCTACGGAAACCTGGCGGGCATTCGACGTCAGTTCGCCGGTCAGGCGGTGCTGGTGCGCGCCGACGGGCCGCTCCCCCCATTGGATGGGGTAACCGAGGTCAGTTCACACAACGGAACCAGCAAGCTCACGCTGGCGGGGGACACCGATCCGCAGAATGTGCTGCGCCAACTCGTCGATCGACAGCTCAAGTTAGAGCAGTTCGAGATTGCATTGCCAACGCTGGATGAGATCTTCATTCGGGTGGTTCGAGCGGGTGAGCCGCTTCAATGAACAAGACCTTCGTTGTGGCAGTCGAGCAAGTTCGCCGCACGGTGCTTAAGCGCAGCTTCATCTTCGTCTTGCTGAGCTTGCCAGCGTTCCTGGCTCTGATGATCGGGCCCGTGGTCTTGCTGGAGAACGCCAACCGAAGCGACTTGCCAGTCGGGTATCTGGACCAAGCAGGGCTGCTGACCGAGGCGCGAACGCCGCCGGCCGGTGACTCCGAAGAGCGGGTTGAACTGCGGGCCTTCGCTGACGAGGCGGCAGCCAGACAAGCTCTGGAGGCCGGCGAAATCCAGGCCTACTATCGGTTGCCGGCGGACTTCGTCGACCAGCACCAGTTGACGGTGGTTTACCGGAAGCGGCCCGCCTCGGAGGTGAGCAGCCAGTTCATGCGCTTCCTGCGGTTCAACCTGCTGGAGGCGCTCCCGGAAGCGCAGGCATGGCGGGTGGTGGAAGGCAGCGAGCTGGCTATTCGAAACCCGGAGGGTACTCGAGTATTTCCGACTGGCGGGCCTCCGCTGGGAGCCGTGCTGCCGGTCGCTTTGGGGTTGGCGTTTGGCACGCTGCTGGTCACCGGGGGCAGCGCAGTGATGGGCGGAGTGGTGGAAGAGAAGAGCAACCGGACGATGGAAGTGATGCTGACCTCGATCTCGCCCGGCCGCCTGGTGACTGGGAAGTTGATTGGAATCGTACTCGGCAACCTGCTGCAGCTTACGGTGTGGGTGGTACTGGGGACGGTGGCCATCAAGTTGGCTGGTGACAGCTTCGGATGGACATGGTTTGTGAACCCGCAACCCGACTGGTCGAGCCTGCTCTCGGTGGTAGTGGTGGCGGTGCCAAGCTACCTGTTCGCCTCCGCGCTGATGTTCATGCTGGGCTCGACGATCATCGATGGCCCAGAAGGGCAATCGCTCGGCTCGATTCTGTTTATGGTGCTGATGGTCCCGATCTATACCATGATAGCGATCGGTTCCAACCCGCAGAGCGGACTGGCGGTGACCCTGAGCTTGCTTCCGATGACCTCGATTCTGACCATCGGAATACGCAACATGCTGGCGGTGGTGCCCGCCTGGCAGGTCGGGTTGAGTGCGGCGATCCAGATCGGACTTGCGGTGGTGGCCGTCTGGTTGGCCGGCCGGGCGTTCCGGCTTGGAATGCTGCGCTATGGGCAGCGGTTGCGGCTGGGTGAACTGCTGCGACGGCAGCAGTCTGGAACCTGAGATGAAGATCGGGTTGATCTCTCGCTACGAGCTGCTCACCCTGTTGCGTCGGCCGGCATTTCTCATTCTGGCCTTTGGACTGCCGCTCCTGGGAGTGGCTGTCCTGGCGGTTGTGAACCTGACCCGTTCGGAAGCTTCAGACACCGCGCAGGCGGACTCATCAGCCGAAGAAATCGAGACTGAGGGCTACGTGGATTCGGCGGGGCTGATCGAAGTCTTGCCGCCGGACCTTCCGGCCAATGCGCTGGTGCCCTTCGCCAGTGAATCGGCGGCCAGGCTGGCGCTGGAGGCCGGGGACATCGCGGCCTATTACGTAGTGCCGGCCGACTACGTCTCGACCGGGCAATTGCAGTATGTCCACCCGACGGTCAACCCGCTCGGTGGCCAGGGTCAGGACTGGGTGATCCGCCAAGCCCTGGTCTATAACCTGGTCGGTGGTGATCAGAGCCTGCTGGCCCAGATCAGGACCCCTTTTGATACCCAGACAGTCGACTTGGCGGCTGCTGAGCAGCAGGCCGGCGGCGATTGCGAC
>CAZGCX010000312.1:0-2731 GCA_964524585.1 uncultured Anaerolineaceae bacterium | reverse complement strand
TCGTGGCGCTCAGCCGCGAGCGGGGCGCGTTCGAGCTCGAGAATCCGGCCCGAGCGAAAGCAGTCCTGGACCTGGAGGGCTTGCGAGAGCCCCCCGAAGCATTGGTCGCGGTGCCGGTCAATCACGAGGGAAGCTTCATCGGGACCCTGTGGCTTGGACATCGCAAGCCGCGCGCCGGCTCGAAGGCTGCCAGACAACTGCTGTCGATCCTGGCGGGACAGCTGGGAATCTCACTGGCGAAGGTTGGGCTGTATCAGCGGGTAGATCGGGAGCGCAGCCGATTGATGACCATTCTCGAGTCCACGCCGGATGCAGTGATCGTCGTCGATTCGGACGGTCGCATTACGCTGGCCAATCCGGCCGCCGAAGCGGTGCTCAAGCTGAGGGCCGATGAGGCGATTGGCGAGCCGATCGAGTCGACGCTGGTGCCGCAAGAGCTGGTCAGCTTGCTCCAAGCGCCGGTATTGACCGATCGATCGATCGAGATCAAGGTCGAGGGCGGCAGAGTGCTCTACGCCGCAGCCTCTGAGGTGCCCGGGGGCCAGATGGGGCGGGTTTGTGTGTTGTCGGACATCACCCAATTCAAGATCCTGGACACCCTGAAGTCGGAGTTCGTCTCGACCGTCAGCCACGATCTGCGTGGTCCACTCACCCTGATACGCGGCTACACCACCATGCTATCCAACGTCGGCGCAGTGAATGAGCAGCAGCAGGAGCTGCAGGAAAAGGTGCTGCGCAGCGTCGATCAGATGACCAAGCTGGTGGACGATTTGTTGGACCTGGGCCGGATCGAGACCGGGATCGGGCTAAATCCGGAACCGGTGGAGCTGCCAGAAATCCTGCAGGATGTGCTGACCAGCTTGCGGCCGCAGGCGCTCAACAAGCAGGTGGCGATGGAGGTCGAACTGGACCCACACATGGTGCCGCTCCAGGCCGATCCAATGCTGCTGCGGCAGGCGATCGCCAACCTGGTGGATAACGCCATCAAGTACACCGAAAGCGGCGGAACGGTTCGGTTGCATGCCGAACAGGTCGACGGCCGGCAAATCATCCAGGTGCAGGACACCGGCGTGGGAATCGCGCCTGCCGACCAGCCGCGGCTATTCGAAAAGTTCTTCCGGGTGGGGGATGCCAAAGGGTCTGGCCTGGGGCTGGCGATCGTGAAATCAATTGTCGAGCAGCACCACGGGCGGGTCAGCGTCGACAGCCGATTGGGTATCGGGAGCAAGTTCACCATCGCCTTGCCGATGATGAGCGAAGCCAAGCTGCGAAACCGGGCCCATGAATCCAGCTGAAGCCCGCCCCAAACGGGGCGTTTGACCGATCTTAAGCCTTGACACTGGCCGTTCGCGGCATATAATGTAGGTTTGCATGACAATTGTTCGCCGCAGGGGACGCGGACCACAGCGCTCGAGATAGGTACACTCCGGCGCTGTTCTTTCATGTCTTTTGAATAGTACGTTTGTTCCAATTGGCCGTCTCGCATCTCCATAACCACCTCACCTGAAGCGGAGGGCACCGCGTGGAATCCAAAGGCTTTCGAGCACTAAGAATCAGTCTGGCCTCGCCGGAAACGATCTTGAGCTGGTCGTATGGGGAGGTATTGAAGCCAGAGACCATCAACTACCGGCGCTTACGGCCGGAAAAAGATGGTCTGTTCTGCGAGGCGATCTTTGGCCCCACCAAAGATTGGCAGTGTTACTGCGGCAAGTACAAGAATATTCGCTTCAAGGGGATCACCTGCGAGAAGTGCGGGGTGGAGGTCACACGTGCCTCGGTCCGGCGGGAGCGTATGGGCCACATCGGCCTGGCGGCGCCGGTGGCGCACGTCTGGTACACCCGGCGGGTGCCCTCTTTCTTGGGTCTGCTGCTGGACATTTCGCGGCGCAACCTGGACCGGGTGCTCTACTTCGCGCAGTACATCGTCACCAACGTGGATGAGGATGCGCGCAAGAAGGCGCTGAAGCGCATCGAAGACGAGATTACCGAGCTGGAGCAAGCTCAAAAGGAAGCGGTCAGTCAGCGCCTGGCGGACATCAAGGCCGATCGAAAGGCCAAGCTGGACGAGATCAAGCTCAGCCAGGAGGAATTGAAGGCGGCCTACGAAGAAGACGTCGCCCAGCAGATCGATCCGATCATGAGCGAAGGACAGCGGCTGGAGCGCGAACTGCGGGAGAAGTCGAAGAAGACCATCCGAGCGCCGATCCAGTTCAAGGCAGTCGACACACTGATCGCCGACAAGGGCACGACGATTTCTAAGGACCACATTGCAGCAGTCCAAAAGATCGTCCAGGACAAGCTGGACAAAATCGAAGGCGCCGAAAAGAAGAAACTGGACCGTAAGCTTGAAAAGCTGGCTGAGAAGACGGAACAGGTCAAGCTGGAGGCGGATGAGCTCTCGGACCAGGTCAAGAGCGAGCCGCAGGAAGACAATCTGGCCCAGATCGAAGAGCTGATGAAGCAGCGCGAGGAGGTGGAGGGCATCCGCCTGATGATGTTCCTGGGCGAGACCCACTATCGCGAACTCAAATCGCGCTGGGGCCAGGTGTTCCGGGCCGACATGGGGGCTGAGGCCTTCTACGAGATCCTGCAGCGCCTGGACCTGCAGACCTTGGCGGTCGAGCTGTGGGAAGAGGTTCGGACCACCCGCAGCAAGCAGCGGAAGAAGAAGGCCACCAAGCGCCTGACGGTGGTGGAGGCCTTCTTGCGGTCCGGCAACAAGCCGGAGTGG
>CAZGCX010000311.1:0-2741 GCA_964524585.1 uncultured Anaerolineaceae bacterium | reverse complement strand
CGGGAGGGGAGTACATCTGAGTCACCGCTCCAGCCGACTGTGCGCCAATTCCTGTCGCCGGATCGAACCAACCCGTATCGATTTGATTGAAACTCAGGCTCACACCACCAGTGGTCGCGTTGACCAATACCAGCACATCGATCGGCATTCCAGTGGTGCTTTGTACATCCATCCGCCACACCAACTCGGCGGGTCGTCGACTCGGCTTGAGGAGCCTCTCATCGAAGATCCAGAGTTCTGGCGAAGTCGCTAAGAGCTCCTCAGTCGACAATGAGTATTGCTTGGCGATGGTCCGAACCGCGGCCACGCTGGCAGCTTCTGCATCGACTTGCGGTGACGTAACCAGGTCCAGATCGGGCGACACCTCACCACTGATCGAAAGCAGACGCCCCTGGGAATCGACATTCACGATCAGCTCACCAGCGATCACCGGTATGCCCCGGAAGACTTGCTGATATCGCTCCGAGCGTTGGCCGGCCGGCCCGGATCTGCCTTTCAAGGCCTCGAGTTCACTGGACGCATCACGTACCCCGAACAGTTCGGCGAACTGCCCAAGGTACTTGCGTCCGATATCCTGCGAGCTCAAGCCCTGCAAGGACGCGCCCTGGATCACGTATGGGCGTTTTGGATCCGCTCCGAGAAACGTGACCTTGCCGGTTTCTTCGTGGTAGCCGATTCTCAAACCTTCGGTATCCTGAAGAATACGGTCTCCGGCCGCAACCCCAGAATCTGCTCCTACACCGGCGCCAACAACGAGAAGAACCATTGCCCCCGCAATGGTTCCGATCAAGCGTCGCCCACTTCGATTGTTCATGGCACGCCCCCATCCTTTGAGAAGGCCAGTTACCCCCGGGTTGCTCAGCTAGGGCGCTTGAACGATCCGGAACATGATATCCGGTTGCCACAGCGAGTCCAATCCCCTGAGAGTCACAGCTCGCAACTATGGGCCTGCAAGCGCAACGTCCTTGATTCGAATCAGCTCCCGGATCAGCGGCTCAAGAGGTGAGCCGGGCAGGGACGCGTCGTTGACTGCAGCTTGAACTGGCTTGCCTCCGGTTTGTAGACTGAGCGAATACACAAAACAGTCGGCACACTGACTCTGACGGTCGATCGTGAAAGCGTCAATTGCAGTTGTCAAAAGGCTCGTCACCAAACGCAAATCGTCTGGGTCAAGGACTCCATTGATCTCGAGTCCCTGCCGCGAATCTACTGCCGCAAATCCTCCATCCGATTCGATTTGTAGCCACTGAGACTCTCCGGCGAACCCCCCTGATATGGTCAACCTGAGCGACCATTGTCCAACAAGTGCTGCGGCAGGCGTCTTGGTTTCAATGGATGAAACACCCGCAGACTGGCTAGGTTGCGGCTGTTGCTGGACTGCACACGCGGCAAGAGCAATGGATGCGACAAAAACCGCGAGGTTAGAGCTGAGTTGGGCGCCAAGTCTTCCTAGTGACATTGGTTCCCCCCAAGGTTGGAGGAGCTCACCTCCGGGATCCCTCGACCAACCCGACCAGCTCGAACACTTCGACCGGCTCGGTCTTCCCCTTGGCCATGATCGACTCTGCTGCTTGTAGCTTGACCGCCCCACCCAGCAGTTCTCGGGCCTGAGCACTGATGAGGATCTGATCCGGTTCGGCATTCTCCTGAATCCGTTTAGCGGTGTTCACGCTGTCGCCGATGGCGGTGTAGTCCAACCGCTTCTGCGTTCCCACCAACCCGAGCAGCCCTTCCCCCACGTGGATCCCAACCCCAAATGACAAGTGGAATTTGGGCTCCAGTTCGGATCGCACCTGATGGACCGACTCGCGGAACGCGAGCGCGGCCCGGGCCGCACGCAGGGTATGGTCCTCCTGCGGAACCGGCGCGTTGAACCAGGCCATGATCGCATCCCCCTGGAACTTGTCGATGGTTCCCTCTTCGGCCAAAACCGCCTCGATCGCGCCAGCCAGATAGCGATTGAGCAGTGAGACCAAGGTCTCCGGATCGACGTCCTCGCTGAACGAGGTGAAACCGCGGATGTCGGCAAACAGGGTGGTGATCACCTGCAGCCGGCCGCCCAGCTTCAGCTTGTTCGGATCGAGCTGATTGATCACCGCTGGCGCAACCATCCGCTCGAACAGCCGGCCGCGGGCCTCCAGCCGACGCTTCTCGGTGAGGTCGTCCACAACGATTGCAATCCCCCGGGTTTGCTCCTCAGCGGTCTTCAGCGGAGACATGCTCAGATTCAACGCGACCTGTCCTCGGCCAGCGAGATCCGGGGTGACCTCCAGTCCGACCACGCGTTCGTCCGACTGCTTGACTCCGCTGACCCGATCCGGCAGATCTTCAGCCAGCCTGGGAAGCAACTGCCCCAAGTCACTGCCGATCAGTTGCTCGGCAGACATCGCCAGGATTCTCTCGGCCGCCCGGTTACACAGCGTGATCATGTCCTCGATATCAGCAGTAATCACACCGCTGGCGATCGAAGCGAACACGTCCTCCATGAGGTTCTTGAGCTCGGTGACCTCCGCCAGGGTGGACTGCACCGCGCCAAACAGCCGGGCATTCTCGATCGCCACTGCCGCCTGATTGCCGAATCCGGAGATCAGGTCCCGGTCCCGCTCGTTGAACAGCGCCTCGCGGATCTTGTTGTCGGCATAGATCACGCCGGTGAGCTCGCCTTTGACCACCAGTGGCACTGCCAGGATCGATCGCAGGTTGTAGGCAACAATGCTGTGCTGGCCGCCAAAACGTGGATC
>CAZGCX010000310.1:0-2775 GCA_964524585.1 uncultured Anaerolineaceae bacterium | reverse complement strand
GAGTAGTTCAACCATGATCGTTGTGCAATCCCCACTGCGAGTCAGCCTCTTCGGGGGCGGCACCGACTTCCCTGCTTACTATCTGAGAGAGGGCGGCTGCGTCTTGAGTTCTACGATCGACAAGGCCGTGTATGTCACCGCCAAGCGTCGGTTCGATCGTCGGCTGCGAGTTGGTTACACGCGAACCGAATTAGTCGATTCGCTTGATGAGATTAAGCATGAGTTGATCCGTGAAGCGCTCCGGATCACTGGGCTTCGGGAGGGGATTGAAATCTCCACCATGGCTGACATCCCATCGGAGGGCTCCGGCCTCGGATCCTCGAGCACGGTGACCGTCGGAGTGCTCTTGGCGCTGTACGCGCTCCTCGAGCAGGAGGTTGACCCGGCTCAGTTAGCGAGAGAGGCCTGCCAGATCGAAATCGATGTGCTGGGTAAGCCGAACGGCGTGCAGGATCAACATGCGGCGGCCTTCGGTGGGCTGAGTTTCATGGAGTTCGGCAAGGACGCCCAGATTGCGGTCTCTACGGTCGAAGCGGACCCGGCGACGATATCTGCATTGGAGAGCAACCTGTTGCTCTTCTTTACCGGGATCACTCGCAAGGCAGAGAGCGTATTGACCGAGCAGAAGGCGAACATCCAAAACAAACTTGAAGTGCTGGGCACCATGAAAGCTCTTGCCTATCAGGCCCGGCAGCAGCTTGAAAGTGGAGAAGTGGAGGCGATCGGCCGCTTGCTTGATGACAGCTGGACCCTGAAACGCCAACTGGCGCGCAACATCACCAACCCAGAAATCGAACTGATCTACAACCGTGCCCGCCAGGCTGGCGCGCTGGGCGGCAAGGTGACTGGGGCTGGAGGCGGAGGGTTCATGCTGCTGTATGTGCCCAAATCTCGTCAGGCCGCCCTTCGGGCGGAACTCAAGGGTTTGCAGGAACTGCCCTT
Organism: uncultured Anaerolineaceae bacterium; assembly: GCA_964524585.1. Lineage (GTDB taxonomy): Bacteria > Chloroflexota > Anaerolineae > Anaerolineales > E44-bin32 > JADFRG01. Next base: position 1,833 of record CAZGCX010000310.1, on the reverse strand, counting down.
CAGGTTCGAACACGAAGGGGCGAAAGTCATCCTCGATCATCGGGTCGGGCGGCAGCTGCCAAGCGGGGGAAAGTCGATGTCACGGCGCAATTCGGGCTGGGCGCCGATCACCCGCTACCTTGGAGACCTTCACGGCTCGCTGGACGCGCTGTCTGCAGAGTCGATCGAGCAAGCCATCTCGATGCTGCATCGCGCCCGCAAGGACCGACGGAAGGTGTTCGTCATGGGCAACGGTGGCAGCGCCTCAACCGCCTCGCACTTTGCCTGCGATCTGGGCAAGAACACGCGACTTGCCGACTGGCCGGACTTCCGTGTACTGGCGCTGACCGACAACATGGCCACATTCTCGGCGTTGGCGAACGACGATGGGTACGAAAACGTCTTCACCGGCCAGATCGCAAGCTTGCTGGAGGCTGGCGACATCGCAGTCGGCATTTCGACCAGCGGCAATTCTGAGAATGTGCTGAGGGCCATCAAGCTTGCCAAGGAGCGCGGCGCAGAGACGGTGGGTTTCACTGGATTCGACGGTGGTCAGCTCGGACAAATGGTTGATCTTCAGCTGAATGTCCCGAGCAACATCATCGAGCAGGTGGAAGACATTCACCTGATGCTGGAGCATCTGATCACCATGGCGCTCCGCGAGCTGGCAATTGCAGAGACATCCGGAGCACTCAAGGGCGAGGACGACAAACTGTCCAGTTTGCTGCTAGAGCCCGGCAAACTGCAGTCGCTTTACGAATTCACCCGTGTGTTGACCGGGGTCAACGATTCGGAAGGGGTTGTCCGCAAAACCCTTGGCGAAGCCGTAAACATCCTGAAGGCGGAGAGTGGAAGTTTGATACTGCTGAATAGCGACGGCAACCCTGCCGGAGGATCGGTGTCGTTCCAAGGAGAGGTGAGCGATCGCGAGCCGAATGACTTCACCGATGTGTATCGGACGGGGCTGGCCGGTTGGGCAGCCCGTGCAATGGAATGTGCGCTGGTCGCCGACATTGCATTGGATCCGCGCTGGCTGCCTCGCCCATGGGAAACCAACGGCTCGCGTTCGCGCTCGGCCATCGTAGCGCCGATGGTCGCCAACGGGCATGCCTCAGGCGTGATCACCCTGGTACGGTCCGGCGGGCAGCGATTTGGGGCGAGCGATCTAGCACTATTGAAAGCGATCGCCTACTGCGCCTCGGTCATCGGGCAGCAGAGTACCAAGACTGCGGAGGTTGAATAAGATGGATGTGAGGGATCTGTTCGCACCGCTTATCAGAAGTTGGTGGGTGATCCTGCTCGCTACCGTTATTGCGGGCACAGCGACCTACAGCGTGAAGAGCCGCGAAATTCCGGTTTACCGGACACAAACAACCTTAATGATCGGCCGGGCGATCAGCGACCCCAATCCGAGCGGTGGAGAATTCCAGCTCAATCAGCAATTGGCAGCCATCTACGCCGACATTACGGAGCGAGATCCGGTCGCAATGGCAACCATGAAGACGCTGGGCATGAACTGGCTGCCCAAGTACGACGCCCGGGCGCTGCCCAACAGCCAGCTGATTGAGATCTCGGTGGTGGATTCCATCCCCGAAAGAGCTCAAATCGTCGCCAACGAGCTCGCCAACCAGCTGATTCTCCAGAGTCCCACGGTACCACAGCAGGAGATTCAAGAACGTCAGGATTTCATCTCGGATCAACTGAACTACCTCCAAGAGAAGATCCTGGAAACCCAGGATGAGATCAGTGCGAAGCAATCCGAACTGGCTGACCTGGTCGGAGCGGTACAGATCGCCGATACCCAGCAGGAGATCACGGCGCTGCAGAGCAAATTGAACACTCTCCAGACCAATT
>CAZGCX010000309.1:0-2790 GCA_964524585.1 uncultured Anaerolineaceae bacterium | reverse complement strand
CGGGAAATCAATGAACGCCTTGAGAACGTTTGGATAACCTAACACGTACCCGGCGAAGAAACCGCCGATCAGGCCGACCATTGATCGGAGGCCAGGCAGGGACCGGTTCGCCCGATTGAATTGAAGCGCCGCGACAGCAACCGGGAGTACGCAGAAGACCAGATTGAGCTTGACCCCGGTCGCCGCCCCTGCCAGCAAGCTGCCAACGATCAGCAGCCGGTTGTCACTCAGTTGTACTGACAATACACACGCGAGCAGCGAGGATACGACGAGCAGCGTTACCAAGACATCCGAAACCACAAAGTGTGAATCCCTGACATGCATGAATGAGAAAGCCAATAACGTCATGGCGGCAAACCCGACCCGCCGATTCCATAGCCGCTTGCCCAGGTGGTACAGAACCAGCAACGTCGCGACGCCAAACAACACGTTGATCAGGCGACCGGCCAAGTAGATTACCGTCGGGTCAGCATGGTAGTAATCCTGGAACTGCTCCGTCGAGTACCAAGCACCGGTCAGCAGACCTCCGGCGAAGACGACCACATCGCCGGCGCACATCGCGAAGTGCAGCAGATTCGGCCCTGCGGTCCAGGCAGGGAAGTCGAAGTTCCCGCTGCACAGCTGTCCCCCGAAAGCGATCCACCCTGGCTCATCAATGTGGTAGCGGTACGGCAGTCCGAAGCCGATCCCCCAGACACGAACGAGGAGGCCGCCAATGAAGACGGTGCCCATGAGCCAACTGGTTCGGTCTCCGAGCGCTGAGCGCACCCTGGCCGCCGCAACCCCCAATGGTCCGGCAAACCAGCCGGCTGGCACAGGCGCCCCGGCCCTAGCGATAGGGTCCATTGGCCAGTTCTAAACTCGCGGCGAGTTGGTCGCGCAGGCTCGACAGCACGTTTGGGCGCTCTGTGTCCAGGTTGCTCAACTCCTCGGGATCGTCCGCCAATGAATACAGTTCAAATACATCCTCATAGTCCTTGTAGCCGAAGTAGTGCACTAACTTGTCGGCGCCGGTCACTATCGCAGCAGTCCCTACCGTTACCGCCTTCCACTTGGAGTTCATCTTCGCCTCGAGGGCATAAACCGGTCGTTCCGGATCAGGCTCAACCGGGGCAAACGGTGCAAGCACCTCCCCCTCACACCAGGATGGGATCTGTGCGCCGATCAAATGCATCAGTGTCGGAAGCACGTCTATACAAGACGTGGGCGATTCGACGTCGACTCGCCGTGCCTGTCCGGGGACCGAAATCAACAGTGGAATCCGAATGATTGATTCGTACAGGGTTGGCGTCAGGTGCTGAAAAATCCCGCGCTCAAACAACTCCCCATGATCGGAGGTGAAGACCAGAATCGTATTGTCTAGCGCCCCACTTCGAGCCATGGCGTCGTACAGTCTGCCAAACTCGGCGTCTACATAGCTGATGTATTCGTCGTACTCTCGGGAAAGCTGGCTCAATCCTGCGGGGTGATACCCCAACGAAAAGTGATGTTCCGGTTTGACCGGAGGCGACCAACCGTCATCAAATGCCCCGATGAATTCGCGCCGCGGATTGTACGGATGATGCGGCGGCCAGAGGTGGATGTAGGCAAAGTGCGGACGTTCGATTGGAAGTACGTCCTGAACTACCCAATCGACGGTGTCTTCGACCAGGAAGAATTGGAAGCCATGGTGATTCGGCAGGCCTCTGGGAAAGCGGTCAGCATATTCGGCAGTCAGCTGACTCTTCAGTCCAAACCGGCGCGCCTGGTCTAGCAGTGAGAGGAAAAGCGAACTTGGCTGCTGGGTGGGAGGCCGAAGTAGATTCCGTTCGGCCTGGTAGGCAATCGAGTAGTCCGCCGGAATCAACAGATCTGCGAATTGGTCGTTTAGCAGACTGAGCTCGCGAGTTGGTTTGATCAGATCCAAGTGGGTGCTGAACTGGTCAAGCAGCAGCGTGACCAGGGGATTGTGCGTGTAGGCCAAGTTGAGATACCCGTTCGCTTCAAGGGCACTGAATATGTTTTGATCTTGATAGCCTGGCGAGGCCGTTCCCCATAGGTGAATCGCGCGATGCGACCATGGATAGGTACCGGTAAGCAGCGAAGTTGTTCCAGGGGTGGTGAAGTTGCCGGCGGCGTAGTGCGCGTGAAACACTGTGGCACGGGCCGCGAATCGCTCCAGGTTCGGTGTTGTGCGTCGCCGGTAGCCGTAAAGCGACAGGTGGCGGGCCGAGAGCGTATCAAATACGATGAACAGAATGTTGGGTTTCGATCGGTCGGGGGAGCCACCCGGCCGACCATTCGCGAACTGGGGAGTCCGCCCAATGAGGGGGACGCCCAGGCACGAGAGCCCTAGTTTCAAGACTGAACGGCGACTGAAATGTGACACGTGTTCCGGGCGAATCAGGAGCCGGCGAACCACCTGAAAATCAGGATGACGAGACTCAGACCCGACACTGGCACATAGAAGTAGAGCATGACCGTAAGCCGGTCAGCGAAATCGAGCATCGTCCTTCCGATCTGGTTGGACCGGTGCGTTAGCCACAGGCTGCAGGCCAGGGATCCGGCGACCAAGACCAAGCCGGCAGCGAGCGAGCTCGCTGACCAAGTACGAACCACCTGGTCGTTGAGATGGATCACGACCGCCCAACCTGAGGCCCCCAATGCGAGTGCCGTAGTCTTCTGAACGAATCCCTTGCGGAGCACAACAGAGGGGAGGATATGCGCAGTCGCCAACATCATCCCGAAAACGAGCACGCTCTCAAGAAGGCTGAAGGCCTGGGTATAGGCCACCGCGCCCGCCAGGTCCGT
>CAZGCX010000308.1:0-2813 GCA_964524585.1 uncultured Anaerolineaceae bacterium | reverse complement strand
GGTAAGCTGCCCGATGGCCCGATCCACCTGGCGTGCCACGGCCTGGCGCTGGGTATCGCTGCTTACGCTGTCGACGACACCGAGCGCCGCCCCGCGGATGTCCGCCAGGATGCCAGAGACGGAACTGAGCGACGCATCGCTCGCGTCCAAAAACGACAGGCCGGTGGCAAGGTTCACCTGAACCTGGTCTTTTCGTTCGATGAGTTGCTGCAGATTCACCCCGCGAAGCGCCGCGGGCGCGTCGTCACTTGGTAATGTCAGTCGGCGACCCGTACTGAGCTGCGACTCGAGTCGGAAGAGTTCCCGCTCGTCGGACTGGATCTGTCTCAGCAGGCGCTGCTGGACCAGCAGGTCGCTGACTCGCGTCGTCGGTATGGGCGTGATGGGAGGCATCGACTCAGTTCGGTAAACTCGAAAACCAAGAAACTCTTCTCTGCCCGACTTTCCGTGCTGACTCAGAGGTTGACCAGGATGTCGAGAAGCTCGGTCAGTGTGGCGATATAGCGGGCAGATGCCTGATATGTCTTTTGCAGGTTCAACATGCGCACCGCCTCTTCGTCCAGGTTCACTCCGCTAACCGAAGAACGTTGTCCCTGGAGGGTTTCCTCAAAGGCCCGAAAGCCCTCGGCCACACTGCGGGCCACCGTGGAAGCCTGGGTCGTCTGGCCGACGAGGCGCTGGTAGAGCGAAAGGATCGATTCGCCACCTGCCGATTCGAGTTGCCGGTCGAGCAGTCCGGCCAGCTCAACGGCATTCTCACTGTCTTCGCCTATGCCACCACGGCTAGCGGCAAATCGTGCCGGGTGGTCTTTCAGATCGGCCTGAACGTCGATTGTGGAAGCTGTCGTACCTGAGAAGAACGTATTGATCCCCAGAGCCGCCAAGATCCCGCTGCTGTCATCGGCAAATGAAAACTCCACACTGTCCGATTCGGCCGCAATGGTCAGCGCACCACGGGGTGAGATGCTTGCCGAGACTCCTTCAACCGAATCGAAGGCCGCAGCCAGGTCGAGCAGGCTTGTGTCTTCGTCCAAGCCATTCAGATCGACGCGGATCGATGTGGTCTGTGTGGTGCCGCTCTGCTTGTCCCGCACGAGAACTTGCAGTGCGCCGTTGGTGGGAGCAAAGGGGAGACCCGCTTCATCCAGGGGTGCCTCGGCCGATTGGACTTCAAACTGCGACGTGACCTCGCCGAATCCCTCCATGCCCTGTCCGGAGGAGTCTACTTTGTTCAGCTCGAAGGCCAGCGTTGCCGCAAAGTCATCCCATTGATCGAGAAAGCCACCGAGGACATCGTCCCGCGCGGCCAGCAGCCCACCGACTTCGCCCCCGTCGGCCGGCAGGGGTGCGTCGCTGCCGCTCAGGCGGAGCTGGGCGATGCTGAGTCCGCGGTCCGTGGTGTAGCTCACGGTGACTTCTCGGCGCTGCGCCTCGAAAACAAGATACTCGCCGCGCACAAAGACATTGACCGCCCCGCTGTCCTGCTCCACGACCTTGATGCCGATCAATTCGGAAAGCTCGGTGAGCGCCTGGTGGCGCTGGTCGCGGAGCCCCACCGCGTCGCTTGCCGAAACATCGCCCCCTTCGGCCGCCACAATGCGGTTGTTGAGAGTGCCGATCTCGTCGGTCAAACGATTGATGTCGTCCGCAGCCCGAGCGACCTGCGAATCGAACTGGATTCGCTGCTGCACCACGCGCTGGCTCAGATGACGGATATCCCCAGCCAGGGTCTCACCCTGGTGGATGGCCAATTGGCGGATGGAAAGGTCCTCGGGTTGGTTGACCACCTCCGAAAGCGCGGCAAAGAAGCGATTTAAGGAGCTGCTCAGATCCGTATCGCTCAGCTCGCCAATCAACCCCTCCAGCGCCAGATAGGCCTGTTGCTGCACGTCCGCACCAGATCGGTCGCTGGTTGCCCCGCGAAGCCGCTCGTCGAGGAATTTGTCCACAACCTGGACAACGCCCTTGACCTCCACGCCCATCCCGAGCAGCAGACCGCCCAGACGCTGCGTGGGTGCTGGCTCGAGAACGACCTTTTCGCGGGTGTAGCCCGGTGTGCTGGCGTTGGCAATGTTCTGACCCACCACTTGCAGGCCGATTTGGGCCGCGTCGAGCGAGTTTTTGGCCTGGTGAATGGAGCCGAGCAGGGACATACGACGACGCCGTTACGGATCAATAGTTCAATTCGAACGAAGTACCCTTCCCACAACCCTCGCCGCAGCAACCGTATTCCCACCTTCCGAGGAGAAGGCAGAGTAAGTTGCTCTTCTCTTGCCGTACTCTCTCCCCCAGCCTTGCGAGCTGAGGGCCGAGTCGGGGAGTCTTGCCTCTTCGTACCCTCCCGCCCGTCTTCGGGGGAGAGGGGCCCAGCCGCTTACGCCGCCCGGTCGATCAGCGCGCCCTGGGCGCGCGCTTTTTCGCATTTCCTATATGTCGGCTCGGGGCGGCCCCCGGTCGCGATAATCTCGAGGATCTGCGAGAGGTGCAGCAGGGTCCGCTGTGCCAGCACCCAGTTGCTGAGACTCTGGTGGTGCAGCAGGCGGAATCGGCCCCGCGCCTCGCGCACCCGATGGAGCAGAGGCTCGCGGCCTTCCCCCGGCAGTACCTGCGCCAAGCCGCGCAGATCCTCCACCGCCATGCCCTCGGCAGCGGCCCGCTGAAGCAGCCCGGCCCGTTTGGCCTGGCACGCCTCGAGTGCCTCGATAACCCGCTTTTCCTCCGGGCCCATGGCCAGCAGTCCCTCCAGGTCCGACTGAACCAAGTGCTGGCGCTTCTGGCTGAGCAGGGCCAGCAGGTCGTCCTGGACGGCCGAG
>CAZGCX010000307.1:2265-2826 GCA_964524585.1 uncultured Anaerolineaceae bacterium | reverse complement strand
CGATCGATGGTGCGCAAGTGGTGGAGCAGGCGGTGGCCACCCTCCAGGGCCTGATCAACCCGGTCTTCGGTCAGACGCTCAACTTTGCCTTTGAGCTGTTGAGCTCGGTAGTGATGGGGGTGTTTGTATTGGTGATTTCGTTCTACCTGGTCAAGGACAGCCTGTCGCTGCGGCGCTGGGTGCGCCAACTCCCCCCGGTTGCCTACCGCGAGGACATTCGCCGGTTGGCGCTGGAGATCAATCAGAACTGGGCTGGGTTCTTCCGCGGCCAATTGATCCTATCGCTGGTGGTTTCGGCGGGGTTCACGATCGTCGGCGCACTGATTGGCTTGCCGTTTGCGCTCGCAATGGGACTGTTAGCCGGACTGCTGGAATTCCTGCCGAGCCTAGGACATACGCTGTGGCTGATCGTGGCCTCGATCCTGGCATATTTCCTCGGTTCGACCTGGCTTCCGATCCCGAATTGGGCGATGCTGCTGCTGGTGATTGTGCTACAGGCGATCTACGCCCAGTTCGACCTCAACTACTTGATACCGCGCATTATCGGGCGGCGAGTCCGCC
>CAZGCX010000307.1:0-2255 GCA_964524585.1 uncultured Anaerolineaceae bacterium | reverse complement strand
CATCGCAGGTGCCTCAGTGGCCGGGGTGTTGGGCGTGGTCTTGGCTGCCCCAACCATTGCGACGGCCAGAGTGCTTGGCCGCTACCTGTTCGCCAACCTGTTCGATCAGGATCCCTTCCCCGAGCTCAACCAAGGCAGCCCGTGAGCAAGTCCGCGACCAAACGGCCGCGCTCGCCGGAATGGCAACCAGGGACCCGGCTCACCGTCGGGGTGCTGCTGTTGTTGGCGGTTCTGTACCTGCTGTACCTGGTGAGGCAGCTCATCGTTCCGGTAGTGCTGGCGATGCTGCTGTCCTACTTGCTGCTCCCCCTGGTTTCGAGGCTCGAACGATGGGGCCGGATGCGCCGCGGATTGGCGGTGGGGCTGGTCTTCGCCGGAGTCGTGATCCTGATGCTGGGCGCCACGACCGGGATCGGGATCGCTGCGGCGCAGCGCCTGGAAGGCTTCGGTGAGTTCCTGGGGTCGGTCTCGCAAGGGCTGCCGGAGTTCATCGACGGACTGATGGACCTGCAGTTCACCCTGGGACCGTGGTCGTTCGACCTGGCCAACGTGAACCTGGCACCTTTTGCCGACACGGTGACCTCGGCGCTCTCTCCGCTGCTCTCGCAAACCGGTACCCTGCTGAGTGGAATCGCTGGCGCGACTGCCAGTGCGGTTGGAACCACACTGCTGGTGCTGGTGATCGCTTTTTACCTGCTGCTGTACTTCGAGCGGTTGCCGAAATGGCTGCTGTCGCTGGTTCCGCAGGCCCACAAGGCAGATGTCGAGGGCCTGATCTCCGATGCGGGGCAAATCTGGCAGAGTTTCTTGCGAGGGCAGCTGCTGATGGGCCTGGCGGTCGGGACCGCCACCGGAGTCATCATGGCGATCATCGGTCTTCGCTTTGCGCTGGGTCTGGGGCTGCTGGCGGGGCTGCTGGAATTCGTTCCGGTTTTCGGGCCCTGGATCACGGCCGTAATCTCGATCCTGGTAGCGATTTTTCAGGGCGCCAATCGCTGGGGTTTGACCCCGTTTCAGTTTGCGCTGATTGTGCTCGCGGCCGGCGTGCTGATTCAGCAAGTGGAAAATAACGTGCTGTATCCGCGTGTTATCGGTCACAGCCTGGACCTGAATCCGCTGGTCGTGCTGCTCTCGCTGATTGCGGCCGGCAGCATCGCCGGGGTAGTGGGACTGCTGCTGGCTGCACCGGCCGTGGCGACACTGCGGCTGGGGTTCAGCTACCTGTATTGGAAAACGGTCGGGGTGGAGCCCCCGGATCGCCGTGTACTGGCCGAGCGCCAGCCTTCGGTGATCCGGCGTTTGGTAGACCGATGGCGAGTGCGGCGGCACCCCTCCAAGCACAAACGGGCGGAGCCGGTGGAATGACCTCGATTCGCGCCGCGATCCAGGCGCTGCTCCAACGTGAACCGCGACCAGAAGCCCCGAATCCCGAGTACTCGTATGTGATCTACTGGACCAAGATCGCTCGCACCTGGGCACCGTCACGGCGGGCCCAGGCGCTGCTGGCCGCCGAGCGATTGATCGGCAAGCCGGGTTTCGAAGCCAATGCATTTGAGCGCCGCTACCGGGACCCAGAGATCGACGCCAGTGCACATTCCGGGGAGAGCCTGCTGGCGCTACGCAAGGTGCTGCGTGCGCTCGACCTGGCAGAGGATTGATTCCAGCGAAATGGCTGCTTGTGCTATCATGAATCTTGGGGGGTAGGCGATGCCCCAAAGGCAGGAAATGGTCAGCTGGGAAGAGGTCAACCGGCTGATCGACCACTTGATCCATCAATTCCATACGGAATTCGACGCCATGGTGATCATCACCCGTGGCGGAATCGTCCCGGGCGGCATGTTGTGCGAGGCACTCGATATCAAGGACGTGCTCACCGCCGCAGTGGACTTTCCGTTTGAGGTCGAGCGAGAAGCAGCCAAACTGTATGCCTGGCCGGCCTTCATTCAGTTTCCGGCGGACGATCAGGTGCGCGCCCGAACGGTGCTGGTGGTGGACGACGTATGGGGGTCAGGTCGTACGATCACAGCTGTAAAGAATCGAGTTTCGGCCGCAGGCGGCTTTCCGTCCACTTGCGTGCTGCACTTCAACCCCCACCGCAGCCTATTTTCTGAGGCCCGACCCGACTACTACGCGGCGGTGACCGATGCCTACGTCATCTATCCCTGGGAGATCGTCCGCGGACCCGACCGGGTGTAGCTGGCGGAGCTGGAGTAGCTGGCTCGACCCGATTTATTGACAAGCATTTCGCGCCCCTG
>CAZGCX010000306.1:0-2846 GCA_964524585.1 uncultured Anaerolineaceae bacterium | reverse complement strand
CGATGTTTTCTCGCATCCGGTCCCAAGGAACGGCTTTTTGCTCATCTGTTCGGATGGCCTGTGGGGGGTGGTGGACGACGATGAGATCAAGAAGATCTGCTGGAGCGCCTCCCATCCTCAGGAGGCTTGCGACGAGCTGGTCCGCGCCGCCAACGCGGCAGGGGGCCCGGATAACATCACAGCCGTTTTGGTTTACTTCCCGCCTGCTTAAGGTGGGTCCCCCTTGACCGACGAACTGGACTACTACGCCATACTCGGCGTGCCCCGCAACGCCTCGGTGGAAGATATCCGGCGTGCCTACCGCGAGGCGGCGCTGCGATTACACCCGGACAAGAACGAAGGGCCGGATGCAACTGAACTCTTCCTGCAGGTCAACAAAGCATACGAGGTCCTCAGCGACCGAGAGACGCGCACCGCATACGACGAGGAACTCCAGTCATTTGAGGCCGAGCAGCTCAGCAAGGCCAGCTTCAAGGCCACCGTAGTGCAGAGCCGCCGCCGCTTGCTCTCACTGGATGAGCCGCAGGTCCACTACTTGCTGGTCGACATCGAACCCAGTGAGGGTCTGCCCGAAGCACGCCCCGCGATCAACTTGGCGGTGGTGATCGACCGATCGACCTCGATGCGCGGCCAGCGCCTGGATCAATTGCGCACCGCGACGCTCAAGATCCTGCAGCGCATGAATCGCGGCGACAATACTTCGGTTGTCGCATTCAGCGACAAGGCCGAGGTAGTGGTCTCGCCTGAGCAATCCCGCGACATTTCGGTTGCCCGCGCCCGGCTGAGCCTGCTACAGGCCGGCGGAGGAACCGAGATCGGGCAAGGCCTCCGTATGGGCCTGGATGAGATCGCCCGCAACTTCTCGCGTGCTGGCGTGAATCACTTGATCTTGCTTACGGACGGCCGGACCTACGGCGACGAGAACGAGTGCATTGAGCTGGCCGACCGCTCATCCCTGAAGGGGATCACGATCCACGGTGTGGGTATCGGAAACGACTGGAGCGACCGCTTGTTGGACGATATCGCCACCCGCACTGGCGGCAGCGTTGCGTTCCTGGACTCGCCTCACGCCATCGTCCAGGTTATGGAGGACATCTTCGAGGGGCTAGGCCGCACGGTGGCGAGCCGGCTGCGGCTGGAGGGGTCAGTTGCACAGCAGGTGGATCTGCGATCATCGTTCCGGCTGCTGCCCGAGCCGATGCCGATGGGCGACAGCCTGCCGATGAATCTCGGGCATCTCCCCAAGGATGGCCTGGTGCGGGTCCTGCTCGAGATGGTGATCCACCCGATCGGGAAAATCTCGGAGCTGACTCTGGCGCACTTCACGGTAGACGGCGACATCCTCGGCCAAGGAGTCACCGGCGTTGCACTTCCGGTGCAGGTGAAGATCCCGGTTTCGGATGAGCCCGACGCCGAGCCGCCCCCGGAGCAAATCACCTCCGCCCTGAGCCAGATCTCGCTCTACCGCATGCAAGAAAAGGCGCGGCACGAGGCCGAGCTTGGTCAGTCGGCCCAGGCCGCCCGACGGCTCGAGAATCTGGCAACCCAGCTGTTGGCCAGCGGACAACGAGACTTGGCGCGTGCCGCCCTGAGCGAGGCGGATCGCTTGTCGCACTCCAGGCGGCTCTCCAGCGAGGGCGAGAAGGTGCTGAAGTACGGCACCCGGGCACTGATGCTGCCCGCCCGGACCGGTGAGTCATGATCGAGTGTCCGTCGTGCAAGCATCAGGAGTTCGTGGGAACACTGTATTGCAGCGAATGTGGCACGCGGTTGGTGCATACTGCTCCGATCGGTCCCACCGGCCAGATGTTCGAAGTCGATACCGTGGACACCGCGGACAGCAGCGCACCAACCGGCCGCGGGCTGGCCGCCGGCGCGATCTTCGGCTTGCGGGTAGTCGCAACTGGCGATATGGTATCGCTGGTTGGACGGGACAACTACACGCTCGGTCGAGCAGCTGGCAGCCAGGCGATCGTGCCCGACGTGGATCTGGATACCTACGGCGCGCAGGATCAGGGAATCTCCCGCCTGCACGCAGAGATTCGACTGGACGAGTCTGGCATGCACGTGGTCGATCTCGATTCAGTCAACGGGACGCTGGTAAACGGCAAGCGGCTGGAGCCGCAGGAGCCGGCACCGCTGCATCACAAAGACATCATCCAACTTGGGCACCTGAAGCTTCAGGTCGTCTCTCGGATCCGAAAGTAGCTAGGTAGCCATATGCCAACCACTGTGCTTGTCCATCTAAGCGGCGAAGACCCCGTATTGGGAGAGATCGAGGAGACTCCCACCCCAACCGACACCACCATTACCGTCAATAACCCCCGGCGCCGGGATGGCAAGGACCTGCCATATCTCGACGGAAATGTCGTAACCGTCGTCTGGCCGATGCATCGAATCAACTTCATTGAGGTCCTGCCCACTGCTGAAGAAGAAGAACTGATCGGATTTGTCCGCGAGTAGCAAGCGGCGCGTGCTGGTCGTCGACGACGAGCCGCGCATGATTCACTTTATCCGGCTCAATTTGGAGCACGATGGCTTCGAAGTGGTCGAGGCCAGCTCCGGCCAGCAGGCCTTGGCCGACCTGCGCGACCGGCTCCCCGACCTGATCTTGTTAGACGTCATGATGCCGGAGATCGACGGATTCGAAACCCTGCAGCTGATTCGAGAGATCTCCACCGTGCCGGTGATCATGTTGACCGCCAAGGACGCTGAGGAAGATCGTGTACGGGGGCTCGAACTCGGCGCCGACGACTACATCGCCAAGCCGTTCAGCCCGCGCGAGATGGTCAGCCGGGTGAAGGCCGTGCTTCGCCGCACCGAGCTCCCGAGCGCCGCGCCGCACG
>CAZGCX010000305.1:0-2858 GCA_964524585.1 uncultured Anaerolineaceae bacterium | reverse complement strand
CTCGATTTCTCACGTTAGAATCGAACGACGCGGCCCGGCACCTCATCATCAACAACAGTCCCCATACCTCCATCGAACCAAACGAGCTTCAGCCATTCCTGCCGCCCCACATGCAGGCTTGGCTCCCTGCCGCTCTCGACAAACAACAAACCAATCAGCTTGTAAGCCACCTGGCAGAGCTGCGAGCTGCTCTGTCACGCTACTTGCCGCGGCACCTATTGGAGTGGCTCCGCGATGACCGCCCCGGCGGTCCGCTGCGGTCGGGGTACCTGCATGGGGCAGTGCTCTTCGCCGACGTATCCGGCTTCACGGCCATGTCGGAGAAGCTCCAGGCTCTGGGCCGGGAGGGCGCGGAAGAAATCACTTTTCTGGTCAACGACTACTTCGAGAGCATGCTCGAGATCAGTGACCGCCATGGTGGGGACGTGCTCAAGTTCGGCGGAGACGCCCTGCTGATTCTGTTCGAGGGTTCACAAGGACCGCTGGCCTCCCTCGCGGCTGCCCAAGCAATGCAGGCCGCCATGAGCGCCTACGCCGAGGTCAAGACCTCCCAAGGCGTGTTTCCACTGCGCATGAAGATCGGCATTGGAACCGGCCGCCTCCTGCTGGCGGCGCTGGGGTCTTCGCAACAGATGAACTATGCGGTGATCGGCAACGCGCTCTCTCGGATGTCCAGCGCAGAGGAAGTAGCTACCGCCGGGCAGATCATCGTGGACGAGCCGACGCGGGCGGCGACCGAGCAGATCTGCTCCTACGAGCCGGTGGAAGGGGGGCTTTGGCTTCTCACCACCGGCCGTTCCTTCCCCACCGAATCCAGAACACCGAAGGCCGCCGAGGCGCCGGAACCTGAGCTCACCGCAACTGGCGATCTGGCTGCGGCAGCTCGCGAGCTACAGCGTGTCGAGCGGCTAAGCTCGTTTGTGCCGCAGGAACTAATGGAGGGCCTGGTGGCCGATCCTCAGCGGCCGATCCAGCACGGCTCCCACCGGCCGGTAACGGTGATGTTTGTCAACTTCACCGGCATGGAGCAGGTCATCGAACGGCTTGGCCCGCAGCGAATAGACGCGGTGAACGCGGTGCTTAATGGCTACTACGAGCGCATGGGCTCGATCATCGCCGAGTTCGGCGGGATCGTCAGTCGAGTGGATAACTACTCGACCGGTCAACGGATTCTGGCGCTGTTTGGCGCGCTCCGGGCGCATGAGGACGATCCGCAGCGAGCGGTGGCGGCCGGTCTCGAGATGAACCGTGCGCTGATCGACGTGAATCGGCAGATCGTCGATGCGTTGAACGCCCTCGAGGATCCGTTCTATGCCGGTGAGGTCCCGATCCGCCAGCGGATCGGCACCAACAGTGGGTTCGTATTTGCTGGCGACGTAGGTGGAGAGCGCCGCCGCGAATTCACGGTGATGGGTGATGAGGTGAACTTGACCGCCCGGATCATGAGTGTCTCGTCATTTGGAGAGGTGCTGATCGGCGAATCCACCCGACGCCGCGTCGAGCGAACGACTGTGCTCGAGCCGCAGGAGGCGGTCAGGGTCAAGGGCAAGGCCGAGCCGGTGCAGACTTATGTGGTGCGTGGCATGCGGGCTGCCAGCGGCAAGCGCGCTACAGTGCCTGCGGCCCCGATGGTTGGGCGTGAGCCCGAGCTGGCCATCCTCAGCGAAAAGATCGACTTGGCGGTTAGCGGCGCGGGTCAGGTCGTAGCAATCACGGCCGCCGCCGGTCTGGGAAAGACCCGCCTGGTGGCCGAGGCAGTGAAAGCGGCCAACAAACGCGGTCTGTCTTTGGTCAGCGGCGAGTGCCGCCCTTACGGAACCCACTCCTCCTATCTGGTTTGGGACGAGATCTGGCGCGGCATCCTTGAGCTGGATGATTCCGTGCCTGCTGCCGCCCAGATCGCTCAGCTGGATTCTGCGGTCGCTCGACTTGACCCGTCGCTAGCTGCACGCCTCCCATTGCTGGGGCCGCTGCTGAACCTGTCGATTCCCGACAACGATCTGACACGCTACTTCGACGCCAAGACCAGAAAGAGCTCATTGGAGCAGATGCTCGGCGAACTGCTGCGGGCTAAAGCAAGTACAACCGGATTGGTCATGGTCCTGGAGGACACGCATTGGATCGATGCGCTGTCAGTTGACCTGCTTCAGGCCGTTGGTCAGACGCTGAAGAACCTGCCGGTCCTGGTATTGCATGCCGGCAGGGACGACCCAGAGCGGATGACAGTGCAGTTTCCACCTACCAAGTGGCCGCACTTAACACATATCAATTTGCCCGAGCTTACGGCCGATCAATCTGAGCAATGGATCGAGCACAAACTAGCGGAGCTGTATGGGCCAGAACTTCGTCCCCCGCGCGCCTTTGTCGAGCGTCTGAGTGATCGCTCAGAGGGCAACCCGTTCTACATCGAAGAAGTCTTGAACAGCCTCAAGGACCGAGGAACGTCGCCCGGCGACGCAAAGGCACTGTCCGCGCTTGATCTCCCGGCCAGCTTGCACAGGCTGGTGCTCAGCCGGATTGACGAACTCCGGGAGCGGCCGAGGAGCACCCTGCAAGTGGCCAGCGTGTTTGGACGGGAGTTCGAGGCGCCCCACCTGACGGGAGCGTACCCTGAACTGGATCGGGTCGACTCCGAGCTCGAAGAGTTGGAACAGAAAGGGTTCATTGAGCCCGGGCCCGACCATGGCCAACTCTACCAGTTCAAGCAAGGCGTGATCCAAGAGGTTGCGTACGAGAGCCTGTCTTTTAACTTGCGGCGGACCTTGCATGTCGGCATCGGCGGATTCCTTGAGCAGGCATTCGCAGAAACACTTGAAGCCAGGACTGATCTGCTTGCACACCACTACTTCATAGGGGAG
>CAZGCX010000304.1:1484-2882 GCA_964524585.1 uncultured Anaerolineaceae bacterium | reverse complement strand
AGTACGCTTCGCTGCGGGCCATTCCGCTTCCGATTCGTTTCCTGACCCAGCTCGGAGTCCCAGGGCAATGGTTGGGCCGGTCAGAGCTCGCTCCGGGCGGTCCGCTGGTCGGATTGCTGCTGGTGCTGCTGCCCGGACTGGCAATCACGGTTGCAGAACGGGTGAAACGACGACGCTGGGCGAGCCTGCTTCCCTTGGGCTGGTGTGCACTTCATCTCATGAGCTACGCCGCGCGGCTGCCCGTTACCTATCAACACGGCCGATACGCTCTACCGACGATTCCGATTCTGCTGGTGATGTCGGTCGAAGGCCTGCTGAGCTGGTTGGACTTCGGCGAGCGGGGGCGCGGACGCTGGGTGCTCAGCCGCGCCTGGCCAGCGATCCTGGTGGTTGCTGGGCTCGGCTTCCTGGGCCTCGGCGCTCGCAGCTACGCCCGCGACGTTGCCATCATCGAGAGCGAAATGGTCGAAACTGCCAGATGGTTAGACCTGAACACCTCAACCGAGGCGGTGATCGCCGCACACGACATCGGCGCGCTGGGCTACTTCGCCCAGCGGCCGCTGCTTGATCTGGCAGGCCTGGTATCGCCGGACGTGATTCCGATCATCCGGGACCAACACGCCCTCGCTCAATACCTGGACCGCCATCAAGCGCGGTACCTGGTCACCTTTCCTGATTGGTATCCAGATCTGATCGGAGGCCGACCGGTAGTGCACATTACCGGCGCAGATTTCGGGCCCTCCGCCGGTGGGGAGAACATGACGGTGTATTTGTGGGAGTCCGGCTCGTTTGCTCCCCGTACCCGCTGTGCTATACTCGCCGCCAATCTCGCCAGGAAGGGTAGTTCATGCAAGAGGTTAGCGTGCTCATCGTGGACGATCACCCTCTCTTCAGAGAGGGGATCAGGAATGTCCTAGACTCCGAAGATGACATTCTGATCGTCGGTGAGACCACCACCGGGGAGGAGGCGCTTGAGCTGGTACGAGACAAGCAGCCGATGGTGGCGTTGATTGACGTTAACCTTCTGGGTATGAACGGGATTCAGGTCACTCGACAGGTGGTGGCCGAACGGATCAGCACCGCGGTTGTGCTGTTGACCGCCTATGATGACGTCGAGCAGGTTCTGCATGCATTCAAGGCGGGCGCCTCCGCCTACTGTTCAAAGGACGTTGAGCCAGGCAAGCTGGTCGATGTGATTCGTAATGTGGCGCGCGGCCTGTTCGTTGTGGGGGACCAGGTCTACGATCAGGCGGGGGTAGAACAGTGGCTGGCTACCGGAGTTGAGACTGTGCGTCGGCCGCATCTAGACGGCGACGTGGAGGCCTTCACCCCATTGTCACCGCGCGAGATGGAGATCCTTCAATACGTGACCCGCGGCCTCAGCAACAAAGAGATCGC
>CAZGCX010000304.1:0-1474 GCA_964524585.1 uncultured Anaerolineaceae bacterium | reverse complement strand
CGGTCAAGAACCACATGACTGCTATTCTTCACAAGCTGGATGTCGAGGATCGAACCCAGGCAGCGGTATATGCGTTGCGGCACGGTTGGGTGAGATTGCAAGACACTCGCAAGTAGACAGCCAATGACTGAAGCCGAAGCTCAAGAGCAGCTCTCCCCGGTAGAGGCGTTCCTGCAGGTCGCCAAGCAGGAGTTGGAGCAGGTGCGCAAGGAGCACAAGGAAATCGGCATGCTGGTCGAGCAGAGCCAGGGTGAGGTCGAAAAGCTCGCCCAGCGTAATGCCTCGATTCAGGCTTCAGTGAAGCAGATCGAGTCCAACTTCGACACTGTGCCGCGAGAGGACATACGCAACACCTACGAGGCCGCGCAAGACGCGCAGCAAAGGCTGTTCACCATGCGCGGTCAGCTGGAGAAGTTGGAAAGCGACCAGGAGACTCTCCAGCGCTATGCGGAGTTCATCACCAGCACCTTGAATCTGTTGGAAGGGCGGTCACCAGAGGAAATGGGCGAGATTGAATCTTCGGCGGGTACGCTGATCGAACAGATCATCGATGCCCAAGAAGAGGAGCGGCGCAAGATCTCGCGGCAAATCCACGACGGCCCGGCGCAGGCGCTTTCGAACTTCATTCTGCAATCAGAGATCGCCATGCGGCTGTTCGACACCGATGCCGAAAAGGCGCGCGATGAGCTCAACAATCTCAAAGCCTCCGCCAACTCCACGTTTTCTCAGGTGCGCGACTACATTTTTGATTTGCGCCCTATGATGCTGGACGACCTGGGCTTGGTTCCCACCGTCCGCCGGTACGCGGAAGCATTCAAGGAAAAGACTGGCCTGGATCTAAATGTAGTGGTCACCGGCACTGAACGACGGTTGGAGACGCACCTGGAGGTGCTGGTCTTTCGGACCATCCAGTCACTTCTGCAGAACGTACGCGACCATGCGCAGGCGACGCAAGCTAAGGTGCTGCTGGATCTGGATGAGGCGCAGGTGCGCGCCTCGGTAGAGGATAACGGCCGCGGCTTTGACATTGAGGCCGTAATGGAGGATGAAGAGGGCACCGCCCGGGCCTTGCGGACCATTCCGGATCGGTTGTCTCAGGTCGGGGGTGAGTTCGAGATCGAGAGCAACCCCGGTGAAGGAACAAAGATCGCCTTCTGGGTCCCTGCCGAACCGTAAAGGGAGGTGCCAGTGGTGCCGAACCGTACCCCGTCGGGGCACAAGTAGGTGAGGTCCTTCAGGGCTGAGCCCTAAGGGAATTGCCGCCGGGGCTGTGCCGGGCGACAGGCCATCCAAAGCGTCATTACGGCATCGGAGATTCGTCCTATTGTGTGCCTACAGGGGCCTTTCTATAATGAGGCCGCCTGGGAGCGAAACTTGGGCAAATCTGAAACAGAAGGGAGGTGAAATCTATGCTATACGCCCCGAAAGAAAAGGGACAGGGCTTGGTCGAGTACGCGCTAATTCTTGTATTGGT
>CAZGCX010000303.1:0-2883 GCA_964524585.1 uncultured Anaerolineaceae bacterium | reverse complement strand
AGGCAAGACTCGGCCGCTGGTTTGGGAGTCGGTAACGGCGACCTGGTGCGCCTGACCGAGGTCCCTGTCGGCCGTCGCTACCCAGGCACCACCGGCCTTTACCACTTTGCGATCCTGCTGCCCAACCGTCGCGAGCTAGCCCGGGCCATCGGCCGGCTGTTCGCGCTGCGCTACACCAACTACCCCACCGACCACATCATCACCAAGTCCACCTACCTGGATGATCCGGAGGGTCAGAACATCGAGCTGTACACCGAGTCCCCGGAAGACGGAAGCATGGAATTGGTGGGTGGCGAGCGGTTTGTCCAACTTGCCGACGGGTCCCTCCGAGACGGCCGCGATCCGCTCGATCTGGAGGCCCTATTCAGCAACATGAAACCGGATGACACGCTTGACCAGCCGTTGCCGCCCGAAACCACAATGGGCCACTTCCACCTTTACGTGGCCGATCTAAGGGCTTCGATGGACTTCTACCATGGGCTGCTCGGGCTGGACAACATGGGGATCGGCCGCGGATCGCGAATGGGGATGGTCTCGGCCGGCCGCTATCACCACCACATCGGATTCAACACCTGGATGGGCGAAGGCGCGCCCCCTGCACCACCCGACTCGCTTGGCCTGCGCTACCTGACGTTGGTGCTGCCGTCTCCACGGGAGCTCGACCGTGTATTGAAGCGGGTGCGCGCCGCCGGTCCCTGGCCCAGCCTTACCGCTGACGGCTGGCTGGTACACGATCCGTCGCAGAACGCAATTGTGCTATCCGGGGGCGATTAAGGCACCACTACGCAGGCATCTGCATCTGCGGAGCTTGTCCCGTGCTTCCAGCTGCGCGCAAACGCAGGATCATGGTGACCACCCCCAGCACCACGCCGATGCCCATCGCGATCGCTCCCAGCCGCGAGTCCGAGGTGGCTTTCAGTACGACGAACGCGATCAGACCCAGATTGATGAGCCACAGGGCGGCTGGTGCCCCCCAGGACAGCACGCCGCTGGACTGCGCGGTCCGCACCGAGTACACCCCCAACAGCAAGTTGGTCATCGCGCCCACGAACGGCGCATGCACCATCGCGACCGTGAACCACCCAGGGAATGAGGCGAAGTCCGCGCCGCTCAGAGCCGCATACAGGAAGAGCCCAACAAAAATGATTAGCCAGAGTGTGCCGAAGAAGGCCCAGGCTGGAAGCCCACCGCGCAGCGGATTCTGGGTGAGTCCTCGCCACCCCATGCGCACCAAGAAGAACACCAGTCCGAGCAGCAGCAGCATTCCGAAGATCGGAAGCAGTTGCTCGAGCATGTTCACCAGAAATGCGATTGGCACCACGACGGCGGCCACGGTCCACGCAACGGTTTGCACCATCGCCGGCCAGGTCCAGCGGCGGTCGGATCCCTTGCCAACCATCCACTCCACCAGCCCCGCAGCGACCAGGATCACGTAGGTGTCCATCATGCCAGCGTGCACGCCGACGCGGTCTGGCCCCTCGATCGGCAGAAACACGCCGATCACCTTCTCGAGACCCAGCATCACGCCCATCGTTGCTCCGATTGCTGCCACCAGCAGCCCGCCAGTCACCAGCAGGTGCACGCTGGTGGCTACCGGCTGTTTGCCAAACTCGCGCACTGCAAAGATGGCCGCCGACCAGATCACCAGCATCGCCCCGGTGCCGAAAATCGGGAGTAGGAAGGTCAGGTCCTGCACGGCAAATGCCAGCCCGAAACTGATGATGTATCCGCCAAAGACGAAGATCGCGATCCAGGTCAATCGGCGGACGGCAGCTGTGTAAGATGCCGAAAGCTCGCGTTGACCGGAGAAGACCCAGATCGCCACGCCGATCAACGAAAGTGTGATCCAGCCGATCGACCCGGCGTGCAGATGGATGAGCACTTGAGATCGCGGGATGACCCCGCTAGTCAGTGCATTGTCGAATCCAAAGTAATTGTTGATGAGAAACAACAGTGCCGAACCCAGAAACAGCGTTCGGGTAAGGGCCCAGACTGCCTCGTTCTTCACCCGTTCCATGACCTCAAACCCTCCTCAATTTAGAATCGGTCGCCTCGGAGATTCAACCGGCTCACGATCGTGTCGATCGGCCTCCTTCCTCCCATACAACCAGCACCCGCGATGAAGACTCGCCTGCCAATCGTCGGCCTCGCACCGCCTGCGGCTCGCCTACTTGAAAACCAGTATTGCAACTAAGCGGAACGGGATCGTTACAACATGCGGGTCGGAAAGCAGATTCAGGGCCAGCAGGTCTTGTGTTTGTGGTGGGCTAGTGACGATCGCTTGACCAGCCGGGAGTTCTACTCGGCAAAGGCCGCCAAGGCGTCAACCCCCCGGTTGAAGGCTCCCGAGGGCCACTCAATCTCGAGCGACTGCCAGGTCACGCCGGCATCCTTCGATTGAAAGAGACCGTGGTTGTTGGCGGCGTAGAAGACGCCAGGTTCCTCCGGGTGGGTAGCTAGACGGCTGGCGACCGTCCCTTGCGCTGGCGGCAATCCTTGGCCAGAGAGCTCGAAGGGCGCCGCGCCCACCCTGCGATAGAGATAGGCTTCAGCCTTGGTCGGCTGGTAAGCCAGATACGGACCGCTGGCGGCAGAAACCACCACCGTTGCCGGGTCTCCTGGATCCAGGGCGACCCCCACCAGATAGCGGTGACCCAGCCCCTGCATTGGATGGGTCCAGGTCAGGCCGCCATCGTCGCTCTCGAAGTAGCCGTCGCCTGCGGATGAGACGATGCGTCCAGGAGCCTCCGGATGGGTCGCGGCAGTGTGGGTGTCGTAGGGTCCTCCTGGCACTCGGTCGGTCCAGCGCTCGCCGCGGTCCAATGACTGCACCAGGGCACCGGCCTCGATTATAAATCGAAACTGCAGGAAGTCGCGCAGTCG
>CAZGCX010000302.1:0-2890 GCA_964524585.1 uncultured Anaerolineaceae bacterium | reverse complement strand
ACGACGAGGCGACCATCCGCGAGATCGTGCAGCTAGCCCAGGAGGGTGATGCCGAGTCGGTCTCGGGCCTGCTGCGAGAACGGGTCCCGGGGAATCGACTCGGAGAGGCCCCGCCCCCGGATATGACATCCGTCATCTAGGCCAGCCGGCCCGAAAGAATCTCAGACCTCAGTTGGGGAGCGATAGCGCAATGGGGTCGGCAGGACCGCTGCCGATCGACGCGATCCACTCGACCGCCGGCAGGCGCCAATCGATTCCAGTGAAGACCGGAGAGCGATCAAAAGCGGCGATCGAATAGCCGTTGCCCCCCGCGTACAACGAATCAGAAACCAGTACTCGATAGACGGCTGAGAGTTCGACTGGGCTTCCTGCAATGAGCAGTTGATCGCCGAGCCGCTCGACGCCGGCCACCAGCGGATGTCGGGATTCGATCACCTCAATCAACTCTGCGCCGCTCAACTCCACTTCGACCAATTGGTTGGTGGTCGAAAGGATTCCCTCCACCGTGGCCGCTGTGATCGGGCCCGGATACAGATCCTGTTGCACGTAGCGAGGATCCGCCAACGCCACATCCGCCTCCGGCCAGGCTTCCAGCCATGGCATAAGCAATAGCTCTGCCATCTGGGCCGACTCGCGATCGATCGACCGATCCGCGTAGCCAATTGGCTCCCACAACGCCGGATCGGCGCGCGCCTGCCACTGTTCCATCAGTTGCAAGACCTGCGGATCGCCGCGCCAGGCCGGGTTGCGGATGAGCTCGGAGTGCTCATCCACAATACGGTCGGTCTCTATGTCGAACAGCAGCTCGAGGCGAATGTATCCGCGCATGAAGTAGCCGCTCTCAACCAGGCGCACCTCGTTCTTGACTTCGTTGTGTTCTTCGTGGCAGTGGCCGCCTCCGATGATGCTGATCCCGTTCTCGGCTGCGAGCTGCGCCAGCTCGCGCGTTTCACCGATACAGACATGGGCAATGATCATCAGCAGCTCGGCGCCGTCCGCCCGGGCCTGGGCGGCGAAGGTCGGGATCACCTCCCGATACTCCAGGAAGCGCAGATTGGCAACGAACGCGGGCTTGGTATCCACCTTGGCCTCGGTGGTGGTCAAGCCGATGATTCCGACTTTGACTCCGTTGACCTCAGTGATCAGGTAGGGCTGCACGTATTCCGGAATGTCACCGGTCACCACATCCCGGATATTGGCCGAAAGGAACGGAAACTCCGACTGTGCTAGCCGCGTCCGGATCGCATCCTGACCGAAATCGAAGTCGTGATTGCCGATGGCGGCCGCCGAGTAGCCCATCTGATTCATTACATCTGCCATCGACTCGCCTTGCAGTTCGGTGGAGAGTGCCGGGCCGGTCCACATGTCGCCGCCGCTCAGAACCAACAAATGGTCGTTCGCGCCCAGCCGTTCGCGATACTTCCACAGCCGCAGCATACCCGCCGCGCCGCCGGTGTTCTGGTATGGCTCCATCCAGCCGTGTTCGTCGTTGGTGTACAGGATCACCAGGTGGCGTAAGGTCTCGGTCTCGCGGCGTTCCAGCGACGAGCTTGCGAGTGCATTGCAACTGTTAAGTGCCAATGCCATGGCGACCAAGAGGCCAAGACGTCGAAGGGGAGTGAGAAGCAGGGGGGCGGTGGGGCGGCTGTTCTTGGCGTGGCCAGGGGTATCAGCAGTGCCAGCGCGAGTGAAGCAGGGTGCGTTCAAACTGCAGAGAGTTCCACTTTGTGGCTCAGTATCTCGACCAGCAGCTTGACCACATGCTCGACATCCTCAGCATCCACCATCTCTGATGGTGTGTGGATATAACGGCACGGGATGGAGATTGCACCCACCGGCACTCCGGCGTGGACCAACTGGATTGAGGTGGCGTCGGTGGTGCCGGCCTCCAGCACTTCCATCTGGTACGGAATTCCAGCCGACTCCGCTCGGTCCACCATCAGCTGCACGATCCGCGGATCGGAGAGCGAACCCCCATCCCGAACCTTGATCGCCGGGCCGCCGCCCAGCTCGACCGCCATCTTCAATCCAAGTGGCGTGTCCCCGGTGCGGGTGACATCCAGCGCGATGCCGAGGTCCGGATCGAGCCCGTAAGCCGAGGTCCGCGCCCCGCGCAAGCCAACCTCCTCTTGCGTGGTAAATGCAAACTGAAGCTCGTTTGGTGTTCGCCGAATCCGCTTAAGGGTCTCGATCGCCACCGCCACCCCGATCCGGTCGTCCATGCTCTTGGCGACGTACCGTCCGTTCATGGCCGTGAATTGGCGATCGAACCCGCCGATATCGCCGACCTGAACCGGGCAGTCGGCCCGCGAACTGGCGCCAAAATCGATGAAGGCTTGCGACAGCTTGGGCGCCTTGGACCGGTCTACCGCCGCGTCCACACCAATCACCCCCCGTATGCCATTGGCAAAGCGCACCCGGTGGCCGACCAGCGTATGTTGGAAAACTCCGCCGATCGGGTGGAACCGGGCGAACCCATTCTGGTCAACATGCGAAACGATCACGCCGATCTCGTCCAAGTGGGCGGCGATCATCACCTTCGTGCCTCCACCCGGGTTGACGATTGCGTGCAAACTCCCCAGCGGGGAGACGCTGATCTGATCGACCTTGTCCTCGATCTCCGCCCGAACGACCTGACGGATCTGGTCCTCCCGCCCCGACGGTCCGTAGGTCTCGACCAGCTTGCGGATCAGCTCTTGCATGGCTAGCTCCTTCGGCTTGACATAATTGGCCCCGAGCAGCGTTTCCCGGGCCGGCATCGACGGTCGGGGGAGGGCGAGCACTGACGAGCGGCTGACATGGAGTTCCGCAAGGCAAACATCAACGCGACAACACCGAGGGTCGCAGCGTCCCCACTGCCTCATACACCAGTCGGACCGTGGTCCGCCAA
>CAZGCX010000301.1:0-2898 GCA_964524585.1 uncultured Anaerolineaceae bacterium | reverse complement strand
CTCATTCGCCGGACGGCAGCTTCACTTCGCAGAGTTGTTGCGCTTCGAGGGTCTTGCCGCTAAGATAGTCGGTGAAGATGGCGCAGAAGGCGACGGCCGCGTGGCGGGGAGGCCGGCCGCCGCATAGTGCCTCACCTGTCCTAGGTTGCCGACAAGCACGCCATCTCAAGGCGGACGTTAGACCGTGCCCGCGCCATGGCTTGATGGCCTTAGTTGGACCCATCTTCCTGACCGGAGGAACACACTGACGGACATTGAGACCGTCCCATCTTGGCCCAGGCCAACGATGATCGACACGGGCTCCGGGCAGTCGGCCAGCCGTGAGCGAGAGGTTTTTACCATCGCCGAGACATCGACTGAACTCTCGGCGAGATCACCCGACGGATGGAAATGCCAATCACCGAGATAATATTCCCGCCTTCTGTTCCAACAGTTCCGGAGTCGCTCGACCAAGCCTGTGACCCCGCGGACCAGCCAGGCTCGGGACCGTCGTGAATCCGGAGGCGGCCCGGTCGCTTCCGTGACTTCAGCGCACCGCAAGTCCTCGCTGTAACGTCCTACGAGTATTCCGCCAGTCTCATGTTCACCGGATTGGGTGCAGAGCCAGCAAATCTCATCGACAACTTCACCGGGGATCCGGACACCAAAGCGTCCGTCCGTGCTCCAAAACTGCCATGGTGGTTGATCCACCTACACAACCCTCCGGGCTACGGCGGCGCCACCGCTTGCATCCTTGGTTCTTTCGAAGATAACTAGAAACGCCTTCGCCGGCGGGTTTTCCAGTACTCGCTCAATTTCCTGGACGGCGAGCGCTGTCATCGACCAGACCCCATCGATTCGAGCAGGGAAAAGCGGGTGCCAACACCCAATGGCTTCCGCCGGGAGGTCTGTCGCTGCAAGTTCTCTGCGGTCGGCCGCAAACCATTCGTCTGCCTTAGATTGGAGGTCTGCTAGTTTGAAATCAGGCGCTGAAGCCAAGTAGACATAGCACCGCTTGGCGCCGAACCCTAGCGATACCGAGGCCCGGAGGCCTGCATTATTCCATGGTGCACTCTCCAAAGCATGTGCGACTTCATCATTGGCAGAGCAATCCACGAGGAGGTCGCAGGTAGCAAGCCGCTCTCGCGTTGCGTCGGGAACCACCGGGAACATCGCGTGTGTTGGGAACACCGACACGTGGGGGGACAACCTCCTGAGGCGCTCAGCCAACGCTTGCGCCTTGCCCCTACCTATGTCATCGAGAGCCAATGTGTGGCGAACCAAGTTCCCTGCCTCGACTTTGTCTTTGTCTACCAGATCGAGATGTAGAAGGCCTGCTCGAACAAGTAGTTCAGCAAGTACTGATCCAACAGCGCCTGCGCCAATGATCGCAGTCCTCTTCGTTCGAACGGCCTCATGCAACGCACCACGCCCAGTAAGCTGGTTCGCCTCCCAGTTCCTACTCTGACACCAATTTATTCGTTCGGCACTTCTGAGCCCTTCAAAACAATCCTGCCGCCAGTAACCTACAGCATTAGTCCGGAACCCGCGTCGCGTAATAACTCCGTAACTGAGATGCGGGAGCATGCAGGCTTGCCAGTGCATCATGGCCGCAGCCCCGCCGATCTTCTTAGGTACCGGGAACCCGAACATGGCAAAATGTTGCGCACCATCGCGAATCGGTTCGAGGACCCGCCTCATTCTTTCATCGAAGGAAAGTCGCATATCTGCGAAGCAATCACGCATATCACCCCATGTCAATGGGGCTTGATAAGGTTTCAGGTGAGGGACCCGCAAGAGCCTGATCCAGACGCCCTTACGTAGCCCCCTGCTTGCTGTGATCAGGTCGCCCCAATGCACATTGAGGATATCGTGGCCTCTCACATCCTGAAATGCTCTTACTGCAAACATGTTTTCCTGTTGGGACGAACCGCACACTTGGCAGACGTCGGCCAGTCCGTAAGTTGGGAAGTTGGAGGACCACTGCCGAAGGCTCTCATCAGATTCAGACCATACTACAGTGGGACCGACCGCAGCGAAGTCTGGAAGCTCGAACGGGTCGCCGGTGGACAGCAGCGCCCCTTGGGTCGCCGCATGAAGCCAGCCAATCACTCGTTGGAGGAACCATCGCATTCGGTGGGCCGCGCCAACTGGTTCATTATCAAGGTGGACGCGATTGAAGATGAAGTGCGGAGACCGCACACAGATCAGCCCGCGTCGCCACAGCGGGGTTCGGGGGACCGGCGGCAGATTGCAGTACTGGTGTGGAAACGTCAAGGTTATGCCCTGATCTGCGTCTGGAAAGGCCTCCAGCGATCCCCACGGGTACATGCTGGACAAGACGATACGCCACCTAGTGGTGGGCGGTAGATCAGAGCGCGCAGGAGCATCGATGGTCGCATCTACGGAGAACGACCAGCGGTCGCCCTCCCCAGCCGGCGCCAGATCGTCTACAAGCCGAAGCGGGGGAAACTCATCAACATATCGTCTGGCAGCAAGCAGTTTCTCCGGGACATCGCTCACGGTCATGCGAACCTGCTCGGTTCAACACCCCGGGCCTTAGACGGTGGAGTGTAGCCACCCTTGGGTCCATCATCTTCGTCATGTGGGTCAGCTTTAGGAAACTCATTCCCAAACAACTCCCTCCACAATAGCGAACTTTCGTACACGGATGTACAATTAAATGCTTCCCGGGCCGTAGACGCAGCCGCCTGGAGTTTCCCATAGAACGCCGCGAAGTCCTCAGCCGCAAGCCGCCCGAATACGTTCGGAGCATCATATGGTGCAAACCCGTGGTCGGGCAGAAACGGAGTCTCTGGAACAAGGGCTTCTTGCTCATATTTAGCCAGGGCACGGTCGAGGACATCTACGACCGCTTGAGCCACACTCTGCGTGGCGTCCGCGCAGTTAAGGCCGAGC
>CAZGCX010000300.1:0-2925 GCA_964524585.1 uncultured Anaerolineaceae bacterium | reverse complement strand
CGCACTGCAGCCACGCCGGCCCGAGGGTGGTCGCTCAGCCGGTCGCCCTGTACTCAATTCGACTTCAACTCCAGATCGTCAATCTCCAACCAGGCCTCGGTCTCCGTCGGCAGCACGCCGAAACGAATGCCGAGCTTTTCGGAGAGGATGGCGTATTGATTGTCGATCCACGCCACGAATCCCAACCTCCCGGCGGGGACTAGAGCTGAGCTCGCCACAGTTTGCCCATCGACCGCGAACGAGGCCTGGCCGGGCAGCCAGTCGATGCGATAGTGGTGCCACTGGTCGAGCGGGGCCGCGACGGGCCGCTCCAGACCGGAGATCGCCTTCCGGACGGCCCAGACCGCCGGTCGGCGCGCGCCGGGTATCGCCCCCAACAGAAACGCCATCGCCGCCCCGGGCGCCACCAGCCAGGATGGCAATCGAGGAGATCGAATCACGGCCGCCTGCCAGCGACCGCCAGAGTGTGCGTACCTCATGCGCTCGCCGGCGTGGTTCACCTCTGGCGCGAGCGGCCCTTCGCCGGACCCGGCCAGTTCGGGTTCCGCTGCCTCGCTCCCGAATCTGAAGTCGTTTGGCGGCGAGCCGTAAAAGAACCATAGCGCCTGCGGGGCGGCGGGAAAGCGGCGCACGCCGCCGGATCCACCGAGAGAGATTCCAAATGGATCGTTCCACAGTCCGAAGCCCAGCGTTCCGGGCGGGGCGGGGTGCGAGGTGCGCGCTCTGAGCGAAAGGCTCATCGGGGGGGTCCAGCGGAAGCCCGATCGGCGCAAGCCCTGGTAGTCATCCAGTTGCGCGTCGACGTATCCACGCCCGGTCGGCGGTAGCAGCAGCCGAATCGGGCCTGAGGGTTGCAATTCCAGCTTGCCCCCGCCGATCAAGTGCGGGCGAAGGTGATTGGAGAGTTCGGCCACGCACGCGATTATACAGAGGCGGTCTTTCGCCGGCCGAGATCGATCATGTATAATCGCCCGACTTCGCTGGCGCCCGGGCACTTCCGCCGTAAGCGGCCGTGGCCATTGTGCGCCGTGGGAACAAAAATGGAAATCAGCTGGTACGGACTATCGTGCTTCCGAATGAAGGAACGTGGCCTGGCTACGGTAGTAACCGACCCATACGAGCCGGCTCTTGGGCTTCCAGAGCTCAGTCTAAAGGCCGACGTTGTGACCGTCAGCCACGACGCCTCCGGCCATAACTACGTGCAGGCGGTGAAGGGCGATCGCCTGCGAATTGCCGGACCAGGCGAGTTCGAGGTCGGCGGGGTCTTCATCTCCGGAATCTCGACCATGGCCAGGGGCAAAGACAAGAGCAAGAACGGAGGGATACCCAACACCCTGTACGTCTTCACCTTTGACGGCCTGACAGTGGCCCATCTGGGCGATCTGGCGTATGTACCCACCCAGTCGCAAATCGAGGATCTTGGACCGGTGGACGTAGCCCTGGTTCCGGTCGGAGGAGGTGGAGCACTGACCGCCGGGCAGGCAGCCGAGGTGATCAGCCTCATCGAACCCTCAGTAGTGATCCCCATGTACTTTAAGACCGGCAAGGAGAAGGCGAAGTTGACCGCGGTTGCCCCGTTTCTCTCGGAGATGGGGGTCGGCAAGAGTGAGCCGGTTGACACCCTCAAGCTCACCAAGAGCGCACTGTCCGACCAGACCCAGGTGTTTGTATTGAATCCGGCCAAATGAGGGATGTTGCCGGATAGCAGCCAGCCAATCATGCCGGTGAAGGTGATCATGACCTGGGACATCCTACCGGGTCGCGAGCAGGAATACTTCGAATTCGTCGTGCGCGACTTTGTTCCCGGCATGCAGCGCATCGGCATTCAACCCACCGAGGCCTGGTTCACGCAGTACGGGCAACAGCCGCAGATCCTCACCGGTGGGCTGGCCGAAAACCTGTCCGACATGCAGCGGGCGCTGAACAGCGATGATTGGGAGCAGTTGCAGGACAAGCTCTCGGAGTTCGTGACCAACTTCAAGTTGAAAGTGGTCAAGGCCAGCGGCGGATTTCAAATGTAGGCGGTTGGACGCGGCTGACTGATCCGGAATCGAAAAGACGCCCTACGGGGCGTCCTCTGCTATTCGCCCTAGTCCCACACCCCTTTTGGGGCGCAAGTAGGGAGTTCGGCGTTCGCCTCAATCGTCTGAAGTGGACTTGGATTCCGAACTCTTCTCCTTGGCAGGCGTGTCGCCGGAGTCGCTCTTCTTGTCTTCGTTCTTTGAGTACTGGCCGTTTGCCCCGGAGGCGGAGCGATGGTCGGTCGAGTAAAACCCCGGCCCCTTGAACAGGATGCCTACCGGCAAGTAGATCTTGCGCAAGGTCTTCTTGCCGCATTCGGGGCACTGTTCTAGTTGAGGGTCGTCGAAGTGCTGTTTACGTTCGAATCGAACCCCGCAGTTTTCACATCGGTAGGAATATACAGGCATCCGCGCTCACCTAGCGCACGTCATTATAAGCTCTGGGCTCATTGCATCACAAGATTACCCCCTTATAGCACATGCAGCGTCAGCAGAGAGTTAACGGCGCCGTAGAACTTGATGCGTGACCAGATCTATCCCACGCGCTCCCAACCATCCGCCAACCGGTCATGGTGACATTCCGCCGGAAAGGATTGGTCGCCTGGTCGTAATTCACCGGCCTGGCCGGCGAGCAAACAGACTGATTGACTGGGACCTGCGCGGCGGATATGATCGTTGTGGACAGGCAGTCGGCCGGGCGATCGCGGGCCCTTCGGGGTTCGAGGAAAGTCCGCGCTCCAACGAGCAGGGTGCCGGGTAACCCCCGGGCGGGGTAACCCGCGGATCGGGCCACAGAAAACAACCGTCCCGCGCAGCGGGATAAGGATGAAACGGTGGTGTAAGAGACCACCGGCGCCGGCAGCAATGACGGCGGCCAGGCAACCCCCACCCGGAGCAAGGCCAA
>CAZGCX010000299.1:0-2947 GCA_964524585.1 uncultured Anaerolineaceae bacterium | reverse complement strand
CTGTGGGATGAACGAGCGCACTGGCCGTTGGGACTGGAGATCCTGGCCGGTGACGGGCCGCCGGCAGGGATGTTGGCCGAAGAGCTCCGCCATTTCTGCCGTGTGGTGCGAGGTCTGGCAGAGGTGCCGCTGGGGGCACGCTATGCCGATGGTCGGACGATCCTTGGCTGGCAAGCCCGCCTGCGGGATCTTGCCCGTAACGTCGCGTAAGGTGGCCCTGCTTCGTCTGAGCCGCCCGCCGCTAAGCAATCCTTGTTTAACGAAGCCACGCTACCCGCAGACCGGCAACCCAATCGGTCCTTTCGGTCCAGACGGCCCCCAGTTGCCGTTCGCTCAGATGCCGCTGCGCTGGGATCCGACTGTTCGTTAAACTGCACCAGTGAGTCTGGCCTGAAGGCGGCAAATGCTCGGCTGCTGGGATCTCAGGCATGCAAGGCTGCGTGGCATTCGCTAGCATCTGGAATGTGGCCTCCCGTGGACGACGGTCCGGATCTTGGGTCGCGCCGGCACCAGTCGTCGTTGCGATTGAGCCATACCATGCCGAGCCATCCGGCAGGCGGACGCGCTGTAGCGAGGGCGGGCTTGACTCCCCATCCACCACAGCGGGAGCCTGCGTACTTGCCGCCACCGAATCACTGATCTGCTGCGAGGTGGCCAAGATGTCGCTGCCCACGAGAATGGCCACGAAGTCGTCGATGTCGTCAAAGTCGAGATCGCCGTCTCCATCAAGATCACCGGCGAGAGCCGGTGGCACGCCGTACGTCGCCTCGTAGCCGGCTGCGTCGGTTAGCCCGAGGACGAAATCGTCGATGTCATCGAAGTCGACATCTCCGTCGAGGTCCATATCGCCTCGGTTTGCAGCCACCCGCTGGCCGAATAGTTGCAGGAAGACGCCCACGTCATCGCCCGGTCCATTGCCATTCCAGACGATGATCAAGTTGCCGTTGGGATCCATAGCCACATCGGGAAGGTTCTGCCCTCCTTGGATCGTCGAGTTTACCCGAAATTCCGGAGACTGAGGCTGACCCATGGCGTCGTACTGTCGAGCGTAAGTGCCAAACCCGCTGGCATCCTCGCTCTGCCAGGCGACCGCAAACTGTCCGTCCGGTCCCATGGAAACCGATGCGGTGGCCCCGCCCGTCGTGGTGGACACGGCAAACTGGCCGCCCTGGGCGACACCCGAGGCATCAAACCGCTGCGCATAGACTCCGTAGCCACTGCCGCCTTCGCCGTGCCAGGCTACAACGAAGTCTCCGTCGGCATCCATGGCAACCGATGGAGTCGATTGGCTACCGTCCATGAAGCTATGGACTTGCAGCTCCTCGCCTTGCGGGTCACCTTTGGCATCGAAGCGCTGGGCATAGACCCCATAGCCACTCCCATCCTGCTCATCACTTTCCCATACCACCACGAAATCGCCGTCAGCGTCCATAGCGACCTGAGTACGGTCTTGCTGGTGTTCGGTGAATGTGTTGACCAAGAACTCGTCACCCACGGGATTGCCCAACGCATCGAATCGTTGCCCGAATACGCCGCGCAAGTCGTCATCGAAATTGGGATCATCGAAATCACTGTGCCAGACCACGACAAAATTGCCGTTCGAATCCATGGCGATCCCTGGGAATTCCTGGTTCATGCCTGTTTCGGTGTTTACCAGGAACTGCGCACCCTGGGCGGCACCCGAGGCGCTGTAGCGACGCGCGTACACGCCGTAGGCGTCTCCGTCATTTCCGAAGTCGTCCCAGGCAACGACGAAGTCCCCGTCCGGGTCCATCGCCACGACCGGCCGTGTTTGATTGCCATCGGTGAGATGATTGACCTGGAACTCCTCACCCACGGCTCGCCCATTGGCGGCGAACCGTTGGCCGAAGATGCCCAACCCGTCGCCGTCCTGGCCCACGCTTTCCCAGACGACCACGAAATTCCCTTGGCTGTCGGTCGCCGTGTCGGCATTCCGCTGGTCCTGCACGGTTTCCGTACTCACATGGAATTCCGCCCCGAACCGTGGAATCTGCGAGCTGAACCGCTGAGCGAATACCCCGCGGCCGTCACCGTCTTGATTGGGGCTATCCCAGGCGATGACCAGTTGGCCGTTCTCATCGGCGGTCACAGCTGGGCGAGTGCCCTCGGCCGACGTATTCACTTGAAACTCATCGCCCAACGGCTCACCGCTCGAGTCAAAAAAGCGTGCGCCGACCGTTCGCGCCCCGTCGTTACTCCAGGTCACGAAGAAGCGGCCATCGCTCGACATTCCCAGTGCGGGCCGAGTCTGATCGGCAGGGAGGTTGGTGCTGACGAGGAATTCGTCGCCGAGCGGGCCACCCGATGCATCATAGCGCCGCAATTGGATATCGAACAGGTTGTCGGTGTCTGGAAAGTGGGCCCATGCGACCACAAAGTTGCCGGCCGCATCCGCTGCAACGGAGGCGTAGAGCTGCTGGTCGAACGTCGTCAGATTGACAAGGAATTCGTCCCCCAATGCCACTCCGGCGGCGTCGTAGCGCCGCGCATAGACTCCAAATAGGCTCCCGTCGGGTCCGTCCCAGGCAACTATGAAATTCCCGGCCGCATCGATCGTCACCTTGGGACCGGTCTGCAGTCCGACGGTTGTCTGATTGACGGGCAGTTCTTCGCTTGCCGCTTGCCCGTCTGCGTCGAACTGCCGCGCATAAATGCCGTCACTGTCATCATCGGGACCTCGCCACGCCACCACGAACCGGCCATCGCTATGCATGGCGATCGAAGCATCCCGCTGGTCCCCCATTTCACTAACGTGAATCGAAAACTCACTGCCCAGCGGGACCCCTGCCGGGGAGAACCGCCGCCCGAAGACTCCCAGACCGTCGGCATCTTGGCCAGCGCTTTGCCACACAGCGACAAAGCCCCCATTGGCGTCCATGGCCACAGCGGGGTTCCTCTGATCATCGGCGGTTGTCGTATTGACACG
>CAZGCX010000298.1:0-2973 GCA_964524585.1 uncultured Anaerolineaceae bacterium | reverse complement strand
GGCTGATATGCAGGCGGCAAACCTGACGATCAAAGAGGAAGAGTACCTGCAGCAGGTGCCACGCAGCCAACGGGGTGGGGAAATCATCGAACCGATGATCTCGACCCAGTGGTTTGTCAAAATGAAAGAGTTGGCCGAGCCGGCGCTGGAGGCCGTGCGTAGTGGCCAGATCAAGATCGTGCCGGAGCGCTTCACCAAGGTGTACTTCAATTGGCTGGAGAACATCCGGGACTGGTGCATCTCGCGTCAGCTGTGGTGGGGGCACCGAATCCCGGCCTGGCATTGCGGCGAGTGCGGCCAGATCACCGTATCGCGGAAAACGCCGGACCGCTGCCAGCACTGCCAGTCGGACCGCATTGAGCAGGATCCGGACGTGTTGGACACCTGGTTTTCCTCCGGGTTATGGCCGTTTTCCACCCTCGGATGGCCGGATGACACCGAGGATTTGAAGCGCTTCTACCCCACGACCCTGATGGAAACCGGCTACGAGATCTTGTTCTTCTGGGTAGCGCGCATGATCATGCTCGGCCTGCGCTTCACCGGGCAGATTCCGTTCCGGGTGGTGTACCTGCACGGGATCATTCGCGACGCAGAACACCGCAAAATGAGCAAGACGCTGGGCAACGTGATCGATCCGCTCGAATTGATGGACCAGTACGGGACAGACGCGCTGCGCTTCACCTTGTTCACCGGCTCCTCGCCGGGCAACGATATGGGCCTGAACCTCGAGCGGGTGGAGGCCAACCGCAACTTCGCCAACAAGCTGTGGAATGCCGGACGGCTGATCCTGGACCTGGTGGCTGCCTCGCCAGCCAAGCCGGGGGGCAAACCGGCCCGAACCGATGCCGATCGCTGGATCATGGCCCGGCTCAACCAGGTGATTCGCAGTGTGGACCGGTTGTTCGAGAACTACCAGTATGGCGAGGCTGGCCGGCAGATCTACGAGTTCTTTTGGGGTGAGTTTGCTGACTGGTACCTGGAGGTCGCCAAGCTGCAATCGGCCGAAGGCGAGCAGCGGGCATGGTTGACCAGCAAGGTGCTGGTACACGTGTACCACAACTGCCTGCGCCTGTTGCATCCGTACATGCCGTTCGTAACGGAGGAGCTCTTTGGGTTGCTCAAGTCGGGCTGCGAACGTCACCCGGCACAGTTCGGGCCGGAACCGGGCTGGGAGGAAGCACTGATCATTGCCAGTTGGCCGGACGCCGGCCAGCCCGAAGACTGGGAGGAGCGCTCGGTGGCAGACTTCCAGCTGGTGCAGGAGCTGATCGGCTCGATCCGTAACCTGCGAGCGGAGCGAAGCGTCCCCGCCAGGCAGCAGATCACGGCGGTGATCCAATCCGGGGAGCTGACCAAGCTGCTTCAAGACAACCGAAGCTCGATTTCCAGCCTGGCCCGACTGGCCCTCGATCGGCTAGAAATCGCCGAGCGCATCGATGAGATCCCCCCCAACTCGGTGCCGCTGGTCGTCGGTCCCTTGGAGATCTACCTTCCGCTCGAGGGTATGCTCGACCTGGAGGCGGAACGGCTGCGCATAGCCAAGGAGTTGGAGCAGGTGCTGGCGCGGATTCAGCGCCTGGAGCAGCTGCTGGCCAGCGAATTCTCGGCAAAGGCTCCAGCTGAGGTAGTACAGGCGGAACGGGACAAGCTGGCGGCGTTGCGGCAGGAGGCCGAGAAGCTGGAGCAGCAGCGGGAGGCGCTCTAGGCCGCTGTCGGCTTGGTCTGGATCGGTGCCGCCGCAGCTGCATTGCTTGGATTTGCGCCGCCGCAGGTGGATCGTGGGAATTGGAGCCGCCGCAGGTGGATTGCGGGGATTGGAGCCGCCGCAGCTGCATTGCTTGGATTTGCGCCGCCGCGGTTGCTCAAGGGCCGCATGATATACTCGCACGCCTATGGGCCGTGACGGACCGAACCTGCTCCGAATCGTCTCGTTGGGCCTGCTGCTTTCCGCCGTTGTCCTCTTCTTCTACCAACTTATTTCCTACAGCCGGGAGCGGGCGTTGCTTCCGGAGGGACTCACCATAGGCGGCGTCCCGGTGGGCGGTCTCAATCAGGCATCTGCGCTGGAGCGCCTGCTGCAGACCTACGGTGCGCCGGTCGAGTTGCTGTACGGCGAGCAGCGGATCGTGCTTTCGCCGGCACAAGTCGGCTTTCAGCTTGACTCGGAAGCGATGATGGCCGGCGGCGAACTGGCCCGCACCAGCAACGACTTTTGGAGCGGTTTCTGGGATTACCTGTGGAATCGCCCCGGCGAATCGCAGTCGGTCGGCTTGCGCGCCGAGATCTCACAGACCCAGCTGGCAAATGCGCTGCAGGACATCGCCGCTCGCTACGATCAGCCAGCAGTCCCCAGCCGGCCGGTGCCTGGAGCGGCTGAGTTTGAGCCGGGGCAACCGGGGCATGCGCTGGACATCGAACGGGCTGCCGGCCTGGTGAACGAGGTTTTCATGGCGCCGGCCGACCGCAGCGTGAGCCTGCCCGTGGTCGACAGCCGGCCGGTTCGACCATCGATGGATGTGCTGAAGACTTTGCTCAATCAAAACCTGGAAGTGGAGGGGTTCAGCGGCCTGGCAGTGTTCTACATTCAGGATCTACGGACCGGGGAGGAACTCCACTTCGGCACCTATGACAACCAGGAAATCTCGGTAGATCCGGATATCGCATTCGACGCCGCCTCCACCATCAAGATCGCCATCGCGACTGCCTTTTACCGCTACTTCGACGAGCCGCTGACCGCTGAGCAGGCGGACTGGCTGTCGCAGATGATTACTTTGTCGGGCAACGATCCGGCCAACTGGTTGATGGAGGAGATCGACTTCTTGCGCGGACCAATTGAGGTGACCGAGACCATGCGAGAACTCGGCCTGGGCAGCGCGCTGGCGGCCGGTGAGCAGAGCCTGGGGTCGACCTTCATCGTGGCGTGGTTTGAGAATCCACGCCGATTCACGACCGAGTCCCAACTGGTGGTGGCGA
>CAZGCX010000297.1:0-2980 GCA_964524585.1 uncultured Anaerolineaceae bacterium | reverse complement strand
GAAGGTGATGGAGTATCTGCGGGGCCATGTGCCGGTGGTTCAGCAAATATCCATCGACGAGGCATTCTTGGATGTCAGCGATGACCCACGGGGCGGCGAGCTGGCGGCACACTCCATGCAGGCCGAGATCCTGGGGCGCTATGGCCTTCCGACCTCTTGGGGAGTGGCGAGCAACAAACTGGTGGCAAAGATCGCCACCGAGCTTGGAAAGCCCAATGGCCTGGTTGTGGTGCCTCCCGGCTCGGAGAAGGAGTTCCTGGCGCCGCTTCCGGTGGCCATGCTTTGGGGAGTGGGGCCCAAGTCGACTGACCGACTGGCGCAGATCGGCGTGCGAACGATTGGCGAGCTGGCCGGGCTGCCGACTGAGCGCCTGCAAACCGCCTTCGGCGACTGGGGCATAGAACTTGCAGCACGTGCTAGAGGTGAAGATAGTCGTCCGGTAGATGAGGCCCATTCACGGCGCTCCCTGTCTGCAGAGCGGACTTTCTTTGAAGACATCGCCTCGGAACGCGAGCTCAAGCGAGCCCTGCTACAGCTTTCCGAGCGAGTTGGGCAGCGTCTGCGAAGGGCCGGATTGGCCGGCTGGACGGTGAGGATCAAGCTGAGATGGCCCGATTTCACAACCTTCACCCGGCAATCGCGCTTGGCGCAACCTACCGACCAGGATGCGGAGATCTATGCTGCGGCACTCGACCTATTCGGCAGGAATTGGAAGAAGGGCAGGGCAGTCCGGTTGCTGGGTGTGGGCTTGACCGAGCTTGGGCCACCAATGCGACAACTGGAGCTATTCGATGACAGCTGGACCCACGACCAGCGACTACTGGAGGCGGTCGATGACATCCGCCAGCGATTCGGTTCGGAGGCGCTTACTCGTGCTGGCCGCTTGCGCTCCAGGCCGAACCATCCGGATCGCAAGCCGAAAGGGCAGCGGGATTGACTCTCAAGGGTAAGGGCTACTACATCTGGCAGGTCTGGAACTGCGAGAAAGGCGATCCTGAAGCGATCGCTAGGAAGGCCAGCGAGGCCGGTCTCTCGCATGTGTTGGTCAAAATCGCCGACGGAACCAGCGGGTACAACTACGATGCCAAAACCAAGGTCGATCTGGTCCCACCGGTGATCGAAGCCTGTCACCAGGCAGGGATCGAGGTCTGGGGTTGGCACTACGTGCGCGGAGACAACCCGATCGGCGAGGCCTTCGTGGCGGTTCAGCGCTGCCGCGAGTTGGGAGTCGACGGATACGTAATCGATGCCGAAGGCGAATACCAAACAATCAAGAAGCGATCGGCAGCAACCCGCTTCATGAACGACCTGCGCCTTGGTCTTCCCAACCTGCCGGTGGCTCTGAGCACCTATCGTTATCCCAAACGTCACAGCCAGCTTCCGTTCGCCGAATTCCTTGCCGGCTGCGACTATGCCATGCCACAGGTCTACTACGAGCAGGCGCACAACCCTGAGGCCCAATTGGAAATCTCGGTAGAGCAGTACATGGCGCTGGACCCGGCGCGGCCGATCATCCCGACCGCGCCGACCTATGCCCGAGGAAGCTGGCGTCCCTCCCCGGACGAGGTCAAGCGGTTCTTCCAGCGCGCCAAGGACCTGGGGCTCACCGGAGTCAACGCCTGGAGCTGGGACATCGCCTCCCGAAAGGCCTACAACGATCTTTGGACCGCGGTGGCTGATTTCGAGTGGCCTTTCGAACAGCCGGAGCAACCGCCGCCCGAGCCGGAATTGGCAGACATGCCGGAGCGATTGCTGGGTAGGTTGAATCAGGGGGATCCGGCCCTGGTGGCCGGACTCTATGCCGACAACGCGGCGCACGTTACCGGCCAACGAACGATCTTCTCGCGACCGGCGATCACTGCCTGGTATCGCGGGGTGTTGAAACAGTTGCTCCCGGGAGCCAAGTTTGAGATCACCGGCAAGGTCGGGTCCGGCAGCACCCGCCACTATACCTGGACCGCTCACAGCCCCCGCGGTGATGTGTTGGACGGGAACGACACGCTCGGACTGTACGAGGGTCGCATTCAGTTCCACTTCAGTTACTTCACCATCAGCGCGGCCACAAGCTGACCGCCACGCACCAGCCCCAGAACGTAGAATAGTCACACCATGAACGGCCCCTCACTGGAGCGAATCATCGCCTGGGCGGTCGCCGGTTTGACGCTGCTGATGATCCTTGCCATCTGGCTGGGGTGGCGACGACTGCGGGCGGCCCAGCGCTTGCCATTCTTCACCCTCCGTCAGCGACGCAGCGGGGAGGGATGGCGGCTGATTGTGTTGGGCTTCGGACTGGGGCTGTTCGGACTGATCACCCGATTGTTCGGGCCGCAGGCGGTGTTCGTGTTCATCACGCCGACTCCCACCCTCTCACCCACGCCGACCGTGACACTCACGCCGACCATTACCCTGACACCGTCAGTCACACCTACTCCCTCGATTACTCCCACCGCCAGCATCACCCCGACCCCGACCGTCACTCCGACTCCGCAAGTCCCAGAGGCACTGACCGTGCTGTTTCAGGACACGGTGACGCCACGACCGGAGGCGGTCTTCAGTCCGATCGAGGTCAGCGCCCGGATCGATAGTCTCAATCGGGCCATCTCACCCACCGAGCAGTTTGAAAACCCGGTCCCGATCTTGTATGGGGCCTTCACCTACGACTTCATGGACGATGGAGCGCGCTGGACGGCGATCTGGTATCTTGGGACAGAGATCGTCTGTTCGGAGACCAAGCCGTGGGATGGAGGCAGCGGTGGATTCGGATACACCGAATGCAACCCTGCGGCCGGTTTCCAACCGGGGGATTATGAAGTGCAGATGTTCCTGGGTACACAGTGGCGGGTGTCGGCAACCTTCAGCGTCACTGGCCCGGCAGTGCCCTTCACGCCTACCGTCAGCGCCACGCCATCCCTGATCACCAGCCCCACCAGCATTCCGTCAACCTCTGCGCCGAGCGCCACTCCATAAGCCCGACCTACTG
>CAZGCX010000296.1:0-2983 GCA_964524585.1 uncultured Anaerolineaceae bacterium | reverse complement strand
GCGGCTCCTCGGAGTCCAGGTCAATGTAGTCGTGCGGGTTGTCCACCCGCCGCAACTGCCTCAGCGGCATGTCGAGGAAGTACGGAGCCCCGTTGATGCAGACGATGGGCAGCCGCCTGGGCATGGCCAGTGGGTCGGAGTTGCTATCGGGGCTCATCCTACCAGCCTCGCCCATTGCTCCTGAGCCCTACGGTGCCTGACCTCTTCCAGCTGCCGAATCTCGGACCGGATTCGGTCTGCCC
This sequence comes from uncultured Anaerolineaceae bacterium, assembly GCA_964524585.1. Classification (GTDB taxonomy): domain Bacteria; phylum Chloroflexota; class Anaerolineae; order Anaerolineales; family E44-bin32; genus JADFRG01. Next base: position 2,741 of record CAZGCX010000296.1, on the reverse strand, counting down.
GCCGCCACAGCCTCACGAAGGCCAGGGCATCCTCACTGGCGATGTGGTCGAAATCGAGCACACCCATATTGACGTACCTGAGCACCAGATACTTGGCCCTGCCCGGCAGCCGATGCCTGACCATGTCGAGCATGATGAGGACATCTCGAAGCTCCTCTCTCAGCTGGTCTGCCTTGTACCGGGCCTTGTCGAACCCGCCCGAGTACCGCTCGAAGTCCACCGTGGCGAACTCACCCCAATCGACGCAGCCGTCCTCGTCGATGGCCGGCTGCACCGCGGACTTGCGATGCCGAACCGGCAATGCCAGGATTGGACCCCACTCCTGCAGGAACACCTGTCGTTCGAGCTCTCGCGGGTCAGCCAACTCATCATCGTCCAACCCCTCGATGCTGCCGTAGCCCTTGTTGCGTAGGGGCACCAGCACAGGTGAGCAGGCTACCTCAACACCATCAACCACTTCGAATTCATTCATGTTGAACACCTCCGTCTTTCGACACCTGTCGCGAAAGGCGGAGGTTGTTTTGCCTATGCAAGGGGGTCGGGGTTCTGGCTCCGAAGAAGACTGTATTGAGCAGGTTCGCGGACACGCGAACATCCCATCCACGCTTCGCGCCGAGCCGGGTTCCCGACGACGGCGAGGAATTGCGAACCCTTGCCGAGAGCAGACCCTTCGATAAATCTTGAGCGCAGCGACCCCGCCAGGGGCAAGGTTTACGATAGAGGGGCTGCGCGGCGAGGATTCATTGCGCGGCCGGTCCAATTGCCGGCGGAGCAGGGGCACCAAAGTCATACCACGATGCGTTTGAAATGCTGGAGACCATCATCGCACGTAGCGTGATCCACTTGGACGGCTTGCCTTTGCGCTCGACGTCGGCGTTGTTTGTCATTCGTTAATCCCTTTCTGGGATTGGGTTGGGTTCAGGTCACGAGCCAAGCCGTCGGGCCAGTAACGCAGAAATGAATGTCTTGCACAACGCCAAGTTTTCTGGGATTCTTGTCACATTCAGGCCAGTGGTGACGACTACTAGATTGCCATGACTATACACACGCAATCATCCAATTCTGACGACGCCAGCTTGGTGGCACTTTGTGTTGAAGGCGATACAGTTGCTTTTCGAACCATCGTCGAGCGCTACCAGTCTTTGGTTTGTGCTCTGACCTATGCGGGTTGCGGTGACAGGCACCAGAGCGAGGACCTTGCCCAAGAGACCTTTCTGCACGCATGGAAGGGCCTCGCGACCCTAAAGGAGCCTTCTCACCTCCGACCGTGGCTGTGCAGTATTGCCCGTAACCTAGTTTGCAGTGCTCGACGGAAGGAAAGGCGTGCTCCAGTAACGCAAACCGATCCTACTGACGAAACACTTGATGCCCTTTCCTCGAGTCCCCCGGAAGAGGCTATCAGCAGGGAAGAGCAGGCAATCCTCTGGGAGACCTTGAAACAACTGCCAGAAGACTACCGAGAACCATTAGTTCTCTATTACCGTCAGGAAGAATCGATAGCTTCCGTAGCCGCATCCTTGGACATATCCGAACCGGCGGCCCGCCAGCGTCTCTCTCGAGGCCGGGCCATGCTGACCCATCGCATCGAAAGTGTAATCCGTCGTGGTTTGCGATCCACCGCACCTACAAAGGCTTTCACCTTGGCTGTCATCTCTACTATTCCAGGGATCACGGTTTCGGCCAGCGCTGCCGCCGCCGGCACTGCCACCATGAGCGCGACCGCTGTCAAGAGTGGCGCATCGGCAAAGGTTGCAGCTTCCGTGGGAGCCTTGGTGATGTCGTTGGTGGGCCCACTGGTTGGTCTGGCTGGCGGCTACCTGGGATACAGGATTGGCTTGGATCAAACAATAGCCCCCGAGGAACACCGATTCATGCGACGGTTCTTCTGGGGTTTGATGCTTATTATCGCCGTCTTCACAGGGATTCTGGTCAGTTCCAAATACTGGACGGAATGGTGGGGACTGCGACAATCCGCAAAAGCAACCATCCTAATCAGTATCGCCGTCAGTTACGTCTTGCTGCTGTTGATCCTGTGTTTGATATGCCAGCGCCGCATACGTCGTCTTCGGACTGACGCCATTGCCGACAACCCGAATATGCTGGCCAAAGCACAGGAAATGGCTACACACTGGAACAGGGAGTATCGCTCTCGTCGTGCTCTTCTCGGCCTGCCACTCGTCCATATCAACATTGGCGGCACCCCTGATGGCCACATACCTGTCGCCAAGGGATGGATTGCCCTCGGAGCCAAGGCATACGGGTTGGTTTTTGCCTGCGGTGGTCTCGCGATTGCTCCCATCAGCTTCGGAGGATTCTCAGTCGGGCTGTTAGCGTGGGGTGGTTTCGCGATTGGGGTGTTCACTTTTGGCGGTTTCGGCCTGGGAATCTGGGCCCTGGGAGGACTGGCCATAGGATGGAAGGCCATTGGCGGCTGCGCTCTAGCTTGGCATGCAGGCCAGGGTGGCGCTGCGATTGCACGAGACTTCGCCCAAGGCACAGTGGCTGTGGCCAAGCATGCCAATGATGCCGTAGCGGAGGCCTTCTTTCGCAAGGACGGTTTCTTTCAGTTTGCCCACGGATCCATAAGGTACGCCCATTGGGCTTGGCTCCTGGGAATCATCGCGCTCATTCCAATCCTGACTCAATGGATAGCGTATCGCAAGGCATCCAAGAGTGACCAAGGGCAGACAATTGAGTAGCTAACGAGTGGTTCTTGACGAGAGTGCTGCATTACTTTCCTT
>CAZGCX010000295.1:0-3027 GCA_964524585.1 uncultured Anaerolineaceae bacterium | reverse complement strand
GCACCAGCCTCAGCCGGTAGCGGAGCAGGAAGTCGCTGGCGATCAGGCACACCAAAATGATGCCTTGCAGCAGCAATGGCAGCCCCGATGGCTGGATCTCGCGTCCGGCCAGGATCAAGCCACCGAACAGGATTGAAATCGGAACCACCAGGATCGGATTCAGCTTGGCCAGCCAGGCAATGATGATTCCGGTGAAACCGTATCCGGGTGAAATCGCCCCCTGCAGGCGATGCACCACCCCGCTGATCTCGGACATCCCGGCCAATCCCGCCAACCCACCGGAGACCATCATCACCAGAACCGTGTTGCGGGCGATGTTGATTCCGGCATAGCGAGCGGCGCGTGGGTTGTCGCCGATCAGCCGGATCTCATAGCCCCATCGGCTGCGCATCACGATCCACCAGACAATGCCCGCCGCAATCAGTCCAAACAAGAGCCCCAGATGGGTCGTTAGCCCGCGCATGGCAGGCAGTCTCTCGGCCAGGTCGGTCAGCCGCGGCAGCCAGGCACTGTGGGGAAATTGGGCGCTCATCTGGAAACCGCCTTCGGTCCAGACCGCGAAGATAAAGAAGTTGTTCCAGGCGACCGCGATGTAGTTCATCATCAGGGTCGAAATAATCTCGTTGACGTTGAAGCGGGCCTTGAGGTATCCGGGGATGAAGCCCCAGATTGCCCCCGCCAGCACTCCGGCCAGGATCATGGCCGGGATCATCAACCAGGGAGAGCTGTCCGGTGGCAGCAGCGGGGTGAGCACCACCGCGCTGGCGCCGAAGGCGCCAATGAAAAACTGCCCCTCGGCGCCGATGTTCCACAACCGCATCCGGAATGCGATGGCGGCTGCCAGGCTCACCAGGATCAGCGGAGTGGCCTTGGTCAGGGTGTCCGAGATCACTCCGGCGCTTCCGAAGGAAGCCCTGACCATGAACCCGTAGGCCTGCAGCGGATTTCCGCCCACGACCGCCAGCACGATCGCTCCCAGGATGAGGGCCACCACCACCGCGCCCAGCGAGACCGCCGCCGCCAGCCACCGCGGTTGATCGAGCCGAGCCTCGAAGCTCAACCGCCAGCCGCCGAGTCGACCTCGAGCGGATGCCTCGGTCGTCACGAGTGCGCCTGCGCCGGTTGGGACTCGATGGCCTCCAGCGGAGTGCCGGTCATCATCAGTCCGATCGTCTCGCGGCTGGCCTGCCGCACCATACCCATGATCCGGCCTTCGTGGATCACGTAGATGCGATCGCACAATGCCAGGAGCTCGTCCAGCTCCTCCGAAACCAGCAAAACCGCCGCGCCAGCCTCCCGTTGCTCCAGCAGCAGACGCTGCACGCCTTCGATTGCGCCGACGTCCAGGCCGCGTGTCGGCTGCATGGCGATCATCAGCTTCGGCTGACTGGAGATCTCCCGGGCCAGGATCACTCGCTGCAGATTTCCGCCAGACAACAGGCGGGCCGGAGTCTCCACTGATGGCACCATGATCTGATACTGCTCACGCAGATCGACTGCCTGACGGCGGGCGGTCGAGTTGTCGATCGACCAGCCGCGGGCGATCGGCGGCGTGCGGTAGGCCTTCATGATCACGTTGTCGGTCACACTGAGGTTCGGCGCGGTGCCGACGTGCGTTCGATCTTCCGGGATGTGCGACACCCCAGCATCGATCATCTGGCGCACCCGGGCAGCGAAGTTGAGCCGGCTCATCTGGTGGGTGATGAGCTGCTGACCATGAACCGAGACGCTGCCAGAGGTCGCCGGCCGCAGGCCGGTTACGACTTCTGCCAGTTCGGACTGGCCGTTGCCCGCGACGCCCGCCAGGCCCACGATCTCGCCGGACCGCACCTCCAGCGAAACCGAGCGCAGCGCCGGCAGCCCCTTGTCGTTGGTGGCGCTCAATTGCTCTACCGCCAGCACCACCTCGCCCGGTGCGCGCTCGACTTTGTCAATCCGGAACAATACTTCCCGACCGACCATCAGCCGGGCAAGTTCTTGCTTGCTGGTGTCCCGGACTGCCATGGCTGCGGCGGTCACCTTTCCCTTACGCAGCACGGTGATGCGGTCGGCGATCGCCATCACCTCATCGAGTTTGTGGCTGATGAACACGATCGACTTGCCTTCGGCAGACATTGCCCGCAGGGTCTCGAACAGCTGCTCGATTTCCTGAGGTGCCAGCACTGCGGTCGGCTCATCCATGATCAACACTTGGACGCCGCGGTAGAGCATCTTGACGATCTCTACTCGCTGTTGCTCGCCCACCGACAGCTGCCAGATTTTGGCCTTCGGGTCAACCTGCAGCCCATACCGATCGCCCATCTCGGCGATGATTCGGTCGTACTGGGACAGCCGCATGAAGAAGCGCGGCTCATCCAGCCCCAGCAGCACGTTCTCGGCAACGGTCTGGGTTGGCACCAGCATGAAGTGCTGATGGACCATGCCGATGCCATGCTCGATTGCGTCGCGCGGGGATTGCAGGCTGACGGGCTCACCATTGATCGTGATCGTGCCCGCGTCGGGGCGATACAGGCCGGTCAGGATGTGTACCAGGGTGCTTTTTCCGGCGCCGTTCTCTCCTAACAGTGAGTGGATTTCGCCGCGGCGCAACGTGAAGTCCACAGCATCGTTGGCCAAGACGCCCGGGAAGCGCTTGGTGATGCCCCGCATTTCGACCACTGCTGGCGAGTCAGGCATTGGTGAAATCAAACAGATGGGTCGGCGACCAAAGCTGGCCGCCGACCCATTCGGCTAGATGGATACGCTAGCCGCCGAGATCCGGCAGTTCAGCCGTGATTCCGTCAGCCCACCAGTACATGCAATAGTCGCACTCTAGGCCTTCGGCGCCAGGCGGAAACTGGTCTAGGTCAGCCTGCTGCATCTTTTCCCCGGCTGGAACGATCGTGTTCCCCTGATTGTCGGTGATCGGACCGGCAAACACATCGAAGCGATTGAATTCTCCGGACAGCATCTTTGCAAGCGTGTCGCGCACCATCTGGACGTCCTCGGCAGGTAGATCGGCGACGCCAGGCTGGAGGGCCTCGCCTT
>CAZGCX010000294.1:0-3034 GCA_964524585.1 uncultured Anaerolineaceae bacterium | reverse complement strand
CTAAGCGGGGATTGCCTCGAACCGCAGCACACCTGCCGATGGGTCGTGCAGCAAGATCGAAGCGCCTTCGCTTTGGGTGACCTCGGCGGCGGCGCCAACGATTGCCTCCAGCAGCGACGGGAGATCGAGGTTTGAGCTCAGGCTCCTTCCAACCTCGAGCAGCCACTGCAATTGGCTTGGTTCACCGACTAAAGCGGGAGAATCGGCCATCAGCGCGCCGATTCTAGCATAGGCAGCTTTGCGGCCAGTCTAGGAAGTGTGTGGGGTGAAATCTGAACGCACAGCGCTTTGAAGCGCACGGTCCGATCAGCGGGCGCCCTTTGAAGCTGCAACCGATGCCCGATCCGCAGCCCGGACCGGGTCAGCTGTTGCTCAAGGTGCAGTCCTGTGGGGTCTGCTTGACCGATCTGCACACCATTGAAGGCGACATTCATCCGGCCAATCTTCCGCTAACTCCCGGCCACCAGATCGTGGGGCGAGTACAGGAGATCGGCGCAGGCGTATCCGGGTGGTCGGTGGGCGATCGCGCCGGAGTGCCCTGGCTCTACCGGGCTTGCGGGGAATGTGCCTACTGCCAACGGGGTGAAGAGAACCTCTGCCGACAAGCCGAGTTCACCGGCTTCGACGTCGACGGTGGGTACGCCGAGCTGATGCTCTCCGAGGCCGACTACACGCTGCGCATGCCCGATACGGCCGACGAGCTGCATCTGGCACCACTGCTGTGCGCCGGGATCGTCGGCTACCGTTCGATTCACAAGGCCGATATCGCGCCGGGTGAGCGGGTGGGCCTGGTCGGATTCGGCGCCAGCGCGCATCTGGTCATTCAGGTGCTGCTGCACTGGGGCTGCCGGGTGTCGGTGTTCACTCGCAGCACCGGGCATCGGGAACTGGCAAGCCGACTGGGAGCCGAGTGGGTGGGCAGCGCAACGGACGAGCTGTCCGAGCCGCTCGACCGGGCCATCATTTTTGCACCGGCGGGGCACCTGGTGCCAACCATGCTGGCCAAAACCCGGCCGGGAGGCACGCTGGCGCTGAATGCCATTCACATGAGCCCAATCCCCGAGTTCCGCTATGAGCTGATTTGGGAAGAACGCACGCTGCGGAGCGTGGCCAACGCGACCTATCAGGATGGCGTCGAGTTCCTCAAGCTGGCGGAGGAGATCCCAGTCAGGGCAGATGTAACCGAGTATTCGTTGGGTGATGCCAATCAAGCGCTGATCGACCTCAAGGCTAGCCGGATCAATGGGTCTGCGGTGCTCGTGCCGTGATCGAGTCGACACCAGGCCGGGCCGGAAGTGGACCGGCGCATGGGGCGGGTGTCCGGGGAACGGCCTGGCGATGATCCGGCTGGGCACTTCCGGCTTCTCCTATGACGATTGGGTCGGACCGGTCTACCCGCCCGACCTGCCTCGCCGGCAGTGGCTCGAGCACTACGCGGGGCAATTCGACACAGTCGAGCTCAACGTGACATACTACCGGGTGCCTGGCGCAAAAACAGTTGAAGGCTGGGTCGAACGCACCCCGGATGAGTTTGTATTTTCAGTCAAGGCGCATCAGTCGCTCACTCACGAGCGGGGCGATCCGGACTTTGCCGGCTACCTGGCGGGCATCCAGCCCCTGCTGCGCAGCGGAAAGCTGGCATGCGTCTTAGCGCAGTTTCCGCACTCCTTCCACCCGACCGACGAGAATCGGGCCTATCTGAACCGGCTCCGGGAGGGGCTCGCAGAGATTCCGGTAGTGATTGAGTTTCGCGACCGGGGCTGGGCGAGTGAGCAGGTTTTTCAGTTGCTGCGGGAGCTCAACTTCGGCTATTGCGCAGTCGACGAGCCGCCGCTGCGTGGCTTGATGCCGCCGATCGCGCCCGCCACCGGTCCGCTGGGGTACGTGCGGCTACACGGGCGGAACGCGGAGAAATGGTGGAACCACCAGCATGCCTGGGAACGCTACGACTACAGCTACAGCGATGAAGAGCTGGGGGAGTGGGTGCCGCGTATCCTGGAACTCGAGTCGCGGGCCGATGCGGTCCTGGTCTACGCCAACAATCACTACCGCGGCCAGAGCATGGAGGCGATGCGCAAGCTGCGTGCGTTGCTGGGCGAGGCACTCTGAGCGGAGCTGGCCGGGGCACGTTTGGGGCCGCTCAGCACGGACTCAACTCCGGTGTGCCCGACCTAAATCGCTTTGGCGCGTAACCGGGGTCCGCAAAGGGCGCCATTGGTATAATCGCAGTCAACCGCGCTGCTGAACCCAAATGTCCGGACATTCCAAGTGGTCCACCATCAAACGCAAGAAAGCTGCCAACGACGCACGCCGAGGCAGCATATTTACCACCCTGGCGCGAGAGATCGCCATTGCGGCTCAAGAAGGTGGCGGTGATCCGGAAACCAATTTCGCGCTCCGGCTGGCGGTCGATCGCGCCAAATCCAACAACATGCCGAAAGACAACATCGAACGGGCGATACGGCGCGGTACCGGCGAAGACAAAGACGCGCAAAGCTTGGAGCAGGTCCAGTACGAAGGCTACGGCCCGCACGGGGTAGCGCTAATCATCGAGGTGGTCACCGACAACCGCAATCGAACTGTTGCTGAGCTTCGACACGAGTTGACCAGCTCGGGTGGAACCATGGCGGATGCCGGATCCGTGTCGTGGCAGTTCGCTCGGTCGGCTTACTTCGCCGTCCCCAATCAAGATCTCGAACAAGAGCAGCTCTTTGAAGCGGCGGTCGACGCGGGCGCAGACGACGTGATCCTGGGCGAGGACGATGTGGAAATCATCGCTCCGGTCTCGGCATTCAAGGCAATCCTGGACGAGCTGGAAGCCATTCAAATCGAGCCAGATGAAGCCGAGGTCCGGATGATCCCCACCTCGGTGATCAGCCTGGCGCCTGACCAGGCGCTGCAGGTGATGCGGCTGATCGAGAAGCTGGAGGAGCTAGACGACGTGCAGCGGGTATTCTCCAATCTCGATATCACCGATGAAGCGGTCAAGCTGCTGGAGGCCGCGTAGGGGCCGCCCACACTGCTGGTCATCGGA
>CAZGCX010000293.1:0-3091 GCA_964524585.1 uncultured Anaerolineaceae bacterium | reverse complement strand
CGAAGGTCTCCTTGGGCATGGGAGGCTGATGACTGGCCTAGAAGCTGGCCACCGCGGAGTTGACGTCCTCAAACATCTTCATGAAGTGCATGAGGCCCGCCAGGTCGAGTGTCTTCTGGATATTTTGGTTTGCGTTGGCGATCACCAGATCACCACCGCGCTTCTTTCGGGCCCTTTTCTGGGTCTCAAGCAAGACCCAGACCCCGCTACTGGACAGGAACTCGATGTCGCTCATATCGAACACCAAGCGGAATCGCCCGCCTTCGAGCAGCCCATCAAAAGCCTGCTTGAGGTCGGGCGCCGTGTGGCTATCGATACGTCCGGAAGCCTTGACGACGTCCGCCTTATCGAACTGGGTTGTCTCCACCATTACGCCTCCCTAGGAGCTTGAATCGGAGAATCTTATCATGCTCGCCGATCAGGCCGCGAGCAACACGTCGATGACCAGGAAGCCAAAGATGCCGGCCAGGTACATGCTGGAAAACCGGTACATACGCCAGGCTGCCAGGTTGCGCCCCCCACGCAGTAGCGACCAGGCGGACCCGATCAACCCGGCGCCCATGAGCATGCTGGTAGCAAAGAACAACCAACGACCCAGGCCGACCAGTGGCATCAGGGCAGTGAGCGCGACGACTTGTAGGCTGTACAGCAGAATGCGCCGGCGGGTCTCCGAGTCGCCGTAGATTACTGGCAACATCGGAATGCCGGCTCGACGGTAATCGTCCTTCTTGAGCAGCGCCAACGCCCAGAAATGGGCCGGGGTCCAGAAGAAGACCACCGCGAAGAGAAAGAAAGCCGGAAGCGACAGTGATCCGCTGGCCGCTGCCCAGCCAACCAGCGGCGGAATGGCCCCTGCTCCACCACCGATGACGATATTGGAAGGCGTGCTGGGCTTTAGCAGCATGCTGTAAAGCACCACGTAGTAGAGAATGCCGCAGAGCGCCAGCGCCGCGCTGAGCAGATTCACCCCCACAACCAGGATGACCAGGCCCAAAAGGCACAGTGCCAAACCCATGAGCAACGCCTCACGCGGTTCGACCTTGCCGGCTGGCAGCGGTCGCCGGCTGGTGCGTGACATTCGTTGATCCACTGTACGATCCAGGTATTGATTCAGCGCGCCGGCACCGCCGGCTGTCATCCCTCCACCAAGCAGGGTAAGCACGATCAACCCGGGCGCTGGAAGCATGCCGGCACCGACGACCATCCCCGCAAAGGTGGTCACCAACAGCAAGGCTACGATCCAGGGCTTGGTCAGCGCCAAGTAGTCGCCCGCCCGACGGCTGGGCCTGGCCGGTAGCGGCATGGTGGTCACAATAGACCTGGCCGGCCCTCGGCTGGGCGCGCCGGGTTGAATCGGATGTGGTTTAGACGGGTTCGCACCGCACCATTATCTCCCGACTCCGAACAGGAACGCGGCTGCCAGCCCGAATCAGTACTGGCTGAGCGGGAGGTCACGCGCCTCCTCCAGCTTGTCGACCCCAATCGCCAATTCGGTGAACCCCCCAGCGGTGTCCAGCACGTAGATCGTGTCGATGCTGACATTCGCCTCCCAGAGGACCGTGGCGAAGTCACCAAGTGCGCCCGGTCGGTCTGCCATCGTTACGGTCAACACTTCGCGCTCGGTGAATTCTGCCTGGATCTCGGTCAACTTGTCGCGAGTTGCGGTTTCGTCGCTGGTGATGAACTTGATCACCCCTTTTCCATCGCAGACCGTTCCCGCCAGGGACCGAATGTTCACTCCAGCCTCGCCCAGCGCCTTGGATAGGTACGCCAGCTTTCCTGGTCGGTGCTCCAACATGATCGTGAATTCGGTTGCCATAGACCTCCTCCCAGAATGCCTCTCAGTTCGCGGTCCCCGGACGCCGGACCAACTCTGTTTGCCTGGCTTCTGACTTGTGACTTGAGTATCGTTGGGTACGGGTGGGCCGCTTCCCGAGTTCCGCTCACGCCGAATCAGGATAGTCTACCCCATGCCTGCTTCTTGACAGCCCCCTCAAACCCCATACAATTTGCCAGTCCGATCCGTCGTCGATCCTGCTCGGACCCTCTGTTATCCTATAGAAACCCTTGAGCGACCAACAACCTCCCCGCGCACCGTCTCGCGTCTCAGCTTCTGCAGCAGCGATTTTCATCCTGGCCGTACTCGGCGCCGGTGTCCTGGTAGCCAACAAGGTCAATCTCACTCCTCCGGTCGCCTCCATGCAAGCCGAGATGGTGGACGGACTGTATCGCTCGATGCTCGGAATCGCGGCCTCGATCTTCCTGCTGGTGGAGGGTGGGCTGGTGTATGCGGTCATCAAATTCCGGCGCAGCCCCACCCGGCAAGGTGAAGGGGAGCCGATCTATGAGAACAGTCAACTGGAGGTCGCCTGGACCTTGATCCCGGCGTTGATCGTCATCTGGTTGGCGATCCACAGCGCACAGATCTTGGTCAAACTCCACCAGACGCCAGCCGATTCATTGGCTGTTCATGTGACCGCACAGCAGTTCAGTTGGCAATTTGAGTACCCACAATACGGCATCCGCTCATCAGAGTTGCACGTTGCGGAGGGAATGCCGGTGGCGCTCGAGTTGAGTTCGGTGGACGTGATTCACTCGTTTTGGGTACCCGCATTCCGCATCAAACAGGACGCGTTTCCCGGCCGGACGACAAGCACAACCTTCACAGCAGTGCTGACCGGGCAATTCCCGGTTGTGTGTGCTGAACTCTGTGGTCCGGGCCACTCCATCATGCGGAGTCAGGTAGTTGTGCACGATCGGGCCGGCTTTGAGAGCTGGCTGCAGGAGGCCGGTAAATGACGGAAACGAGCCCGCGGGGTTTGGTCCGGCACGGCGCCACCAGCTGGCGCGACTACTTCAGCTTCAACACCGACCACAAGGTCATCGGCGTCCAGTACCTGTTCACCACCTTTACGTTCTTCTTGTTTGCAGGACTGCTGGCGATGCTGATGCGTTACGAATTGCTCGACCCGCAGCCAACGTTCAGCCCAGCGGACTACAACACTCTGTTCACCATCCACGGTTCAGCCATGGTGTTCCTGTGGGTGATCCCGGTCTTCGCCGGCTTTGGTAATTTCCTGATCCCGTTGAT
>CAZGCX010000292.1:0-3091 GCA_964524585.1 uncultured Anaerolineaceae bacterium | reverse complement strand
AAAGCCCAGTCGGTTCAGAGAACTGGCTGCGATGAGGTACGCCGCGGCTCCCAAGACAGCCGCCGAAACAGCCATCCGGAGCCATCGCTTGGCGGGGGTCACTGTCCAAGCACTCTGAGAATGTAGAGCGGCTGCCCGCCGGGGTCGTCGAAGCTGGCTTCAAGCCTGGCCCAGTCGACCGAATCGGGGCGCTGGTAGAACCCTTCCAGGCCCTCCGGGTGATTGGATTCAAGCACAACCCAGCCTGCTCCATAGCGGGTGACAACTTCTCGCAATGTGTCCGGCCCACCGTTCGGGATCACGATCGCCGGGTGGTCAGATTGGAGGAAGAATCCCGGCGGATTGTTGACCGCCACCACTGCGCCGGGTTGCAGATCCATCTCGCCTGCCGCTCGGCGGTAGGCATGCGCGGACGCGCCCCACCCCTGGCCACCAGCGACGGGAAGGATCTGACGAACTGCGAACAGCCCGGCAGTCAGAGCCATCGCCAGGCCGGCCATCGCCGAGCCGAACACCCGTGTCGCTTCAGCCAGATTCCACCCGCGCCGCACGCCCAACCAACGGACCGCCCGATCCAGGCCGATCGGCGTCAGCACCCAAATACCTGGCATCAGTGCAGTCGCCGAGTGAAACAGCCCACCTCGCGACCCAATGAACGGATACACGACGGTCATTGCCGTCACGAGCAGACCCAGGTAGATGCCCAGCAGCCGGACATACGGATGATCCCGCCGATGCCAGGCGCCGACCGCCGCCAGCGGTCCCATGAAGATCAGCCCGTTCTCAGCTATCAGCCGCTGTAGATTGGTGGCCAGCGCCGACAATCGCACGCTCGCCGCCGCGGCCAGCCCCGCCATCCGCCAGCGATCGAGGGATAGCAATCGGCCAGGATAGCTGAAGAGATCATCGTAGCCGGTCATCCAGAACAGACGGGCGCTGCCGGGGTTCAAGATCGAGCCGGTTTGCAGGAAGTTCCGAGTCCACCATGGCGAGATCAGCAGCAGATAACCGAATAACAGCCCCGACGCGCTGGCGAGCCTGCGCTTCCCGCTGACGACGATCCAAATCAGCCCGGCGACCAGCAGCAGCGGTGCATCAGCGCGTGCCAGGTTGGCCAGGCCGGCCAGGGCGCCGGCCATCGCCCAGCGACCAAACTGCATCTCCTGAGCGGCGGGGGCCATGCTCCACAGGGACAGCCCGGCAACCAGCAGGTAGATCGCAAACGCGTCGGTAGTGACCAGGAATGGCAGGTAAAAACCGGGGAAAACCGCCAACAAGCCGGAGAGCCATGCCTGACGCCGGTCGCCGCCAACAAGTACGGCCAGGTTGGCAACCAGGGGTGGCACAGCTGCGGCCAGCATCACGAACGGGGCTTGCGCCGCTCGGAACCCGCTGCCGAGGACCGAGAGTCCGGCAGCCACGAAGAACGACGGCAACGGCATCCAGTACAGATGCGACGGATGCGGGATGCCGGCCGGATCATCCAGATAGTTCCACAGGAACGGTTCGGTCAAGCCGGCCCCGGCCCGGATTTCAGCACCGGTGGCGAAGTAATAATCAGCATCCATGTACCCCGGATTGCCGATCCAGCGCGATGCCAACCCGTACACGAACAGCCCCAGCGCGAACAGGGCAACGCTGTGCCGCGCCGGAAATCGAGCCCGGGTCTGCATCACTCGCGGTAGTGGAAGATCAGCAGGTCGCCGAGGCGATCTGTCGACGCCAGCTGATACTCACTGGCCAGCCACTGCTGCGCTGGATGACTCTCGAAACCGAGCGATCGGTAGTCATCCAGCTCGCGCTGGAATACGACGAAGGCAATCCGATCGGCGCCAAGCGCTGCCTGCTCAATGCCCGCTTCAGCAAGCATGCCCAAAACCTGCTGTGTCGCGAGCGCCAGAGTATCTGAGGCCGAGCCTGGCGAATCGGCCAAGTAGCGCAGCTCCAGTTGCGGTCCATAGTACGCGGTTGGCAGCGCCGTGATCTTGTTGCTATGAATGACCCGCTCGAACGGCGTGGCACGCTCGAGCTCCGACGCCAGTTCAGAGAACGGAGCGTAGGGAAAACCGCGATAGGTGTAGTCGGCGGCCAGACCGGCAGCCATGGCTACCGCGATTGCTGCGGCCCCGGTCCAGCGGTAGAGCATCCCAAGCTGAGGTCTTGTTATGCCCCAACTCAACCAGAGCAGGAACAGCAGGCCGGAAGCCAGCAAAGCACGGTCAAGATAGACCGGCTGCCAGTAGGAGAAAGCGAACATCAAACCGGTGGGGGCAGCGGCCAGATACAGGCACCACAACCCCCAGTCGGCGCGCGGGTCGCCTGCGCGCTTCGCTCGATAACTGCCAATCAACGCCAGCACTGAGGCCATGATCGTTCCCAGTAAGCCGATCGCCAGCGACCATTGAACCACGGGCAGTCCAGCGATAAACACCAGCCAGGTTCGGACCAATTCAGCGGGGCCTGGCCGGGTCACCCAGTACGCCCAACGCAGCCTGGAGAACTGACTCGGCAGAACTAGCAGCCAGGGTGAATAGAGCAAGACGGCTGCCGCCCCGGCCAGCAGCGTGTTTCGCACCTCCCGCATCCAGAGACTCGTTGCGGCCAACGCCACCAGGTAAAAGACGCTCAACGTGTGAGTGTATTGGGCCAGTGCAGCGAACACCGCAAACATCGTCCAGTACCGCGCCCCACTCCGAGCGACGGCGCGTTGATAGGCCCAGGTCGCGGCGATCAGGAACAGTGCCATCAGTGCGTACATGCGCACTTCCTGAGAATAGTGCACTGCGAACGGACTCACCGCGAGCATCAATCCGGTGGCCAAAGCAGCACGTTCGTCAAGGATTTCGCGGGCCAGGCGCATCCCGATGGCGACTGCCGCCAACCCGAGCAGCACCGAAAGCAGGCGCACCGCAACCGGGCGATTCCCAAACAGGTTGGTCCACGCCCACAGCAACGTGTAATAACCGAGCGGGTGTACGTCGGCCGCCACCCCCGCCTGTGCAGCCAGCGTCCCATAGGCCATTGCCTTGGGACCGGTAGCCGAGAACAGCACCGCGAAGGCCTCGTCGTACCAGAGCGGCTTGCTGGCCAG
>CAZGCX010000291.1:0-3097 GCA_964524585.1 uncultured Anaerolineaceae bacterium | reverse complement strand
ACCGCGGTCTCGGTGGGCGTCTTGCTCGGCGGGGTAGTGGCGGTCGGCACCGGCGTCTCGCTCGGATCCGTGGCTGGCGTGTCTGTGGGAGTCAAGCTGGTGGCGGTCGGGGGTTCGGTGGGCGTCGCCGGGTCGGGTTTGTCGGTTGGCTCCGGCGTTACCGTCGGCACCGGGGCCGCCGCCAGGGCGCCTCTTGCCTGATCGGACGATCCCGATCCGCCGAAGACCTCTTCCGCGATCGATAGCCGCAGCTCATGGATGCTGGATGTGATCGGATCACTGCCGTAGTTGGCGACCAGTTGAGATCGCAGCTCGCCGTCATAGGCCAGCGCCGAGGCGGGTAGCGGATAAACCATCAGGTCCAGCAGGAATGCGGCCAGCACCAATCCTGTGAATACGGTGAGCAATGGGATCACCCATGATCGGCGCGGCTTCCCCACCCTGCGGATTATGGTCTTGGCCGCAAGTGGAATGGTGGTTCTCAGATCTGGTCGGGACTCGGCGTTGGTAGCCATGGCTTAGTTACCGCTACCCACCACAACTTCCAGGCAGGGTGTAATCCCCGTGGAAAATGAAGCTCTCGTTCCCGGCGTTGTCACGCACGATTGACCACACCTCAACAGTATACGGCCCTGGTGTCGGAGTTGAGCTCGGCTCGGCTGTGGCGGTCGGGGCGGGGGTCTCGGTCTCCTCCACCCTCGGCGGACGCGCATACGTCTTGCCGCCGAGCAGCGAGGCGTAGCCAAGGTCGAAATCAATAGTCAGGTCGCCTTTGTAGTACGCGTCCCACTTCGAGCCCGGTCCTGCGGTCCATCCGCCGCTGACTGGGGGACCAATATCACTGGAGTAGACATAGCCAAGCGAACCCGGCCCGAGAATCTTGTACTTCAGTTTCACCCAGTCGATGCCGCTGGAGGCCGCTGGATCGACCACTCGCAATCCACTGATGGCGATCTCGTAGCCATTGCACATCGGAAGTTCTGTGCCGGCGGCCGGGAACATCGAGCCACCGGACAGTGAGGGAGCGACCGAGTCGTGCGGAGCCTCGGTGGCTTCGGGCTTGGGTGTGTTGGTCGGCTTTGGCGTGTGGGAGGGGATAGGGGTCGGAGTACGTGTGGCGGTCGGAGTGGCCGTCGGCTGTGGCGTATCGGTCGGCGTGTTGCTGGGAGTCACGGTTGCTGTAAACGGCGGGTCGCCGGCAAAGTTGCGGGCGGTGGCGGTCGGAACCGGTGCGTCCAGCGCACCCAGCAACTGGCTTCCGGCCCCATCGGCGCCAAACCCGAGGTCCTGCAGGATGTCGGATACGAACGAGATCCGCAGCGACGAAATCCGACCACTGCGGTCGGCCCCGTAGTCTGCAGCCAATCGGGAATGTAGGTTAAACGGAAATCCAGGGCGACCGGCGGCGGCGCCGGTCAGCTGCAAAGCAAGCGCGACCCATCCGACAATGAGTATGGCGAAGACCGCGATCGGCAGCCAACGAGGCGCACGGGAAAACAATCGATGAATCCCCTAATCCAGTCGAGCAACATCGACCCCCGCCGTATGCCACAGCACGATTAAGTATTTCAGCGCAGTACGCTGGAAACAAGGGGAGATGCTTCCTAACCGTCCAGGCAGACATAAGTGCGGGCCTGGAGCCGCTACGAGTCGTCTTCGGGAAGTCGCTGCGTCGGTTCGTCAGGCGCCCCGGACTCGGTCGAATCTCCCTCGACACCCGATAGCCGTTCCTCGAGAAAGTCCAGCTCTTGTCGCCCCGCCCGGCGCGCCGGCTTGATCTCGCCAGTCAGGATCTTCGCGATGCGCGGCAGGCTCCCGCTGTAGTACTCAATGGTTTCGCTAAGCTGCTGCTCAGTGACCAGGCTGGAATTTCGACCACGCACCTCATAGACCATCACCTGGTCTGCTTTGTTCTTGAGCTGGGCGATCCCGCGCCGGCCAAAGTTGAACTGCTTGCGCGCCGAGCCCAGTTTGCGATAGGTGTGCTCCGAGATTACCAAGGCTGTTCCACCCAGATTACGAGTCACCTGCTGAATGCGCTGAGCCGTGTTGACCGTCTCGCCTACCACCGTGTACTGCAGCCGATCCTCGCTTCCCAGGCCGCCGGCGATGACCTTGCCGGTGGAGATCCCGATCCCCATCTCAAAGGCTGGCTTGCCGGCCGAACCGCGCTGCTTGTTGAGCTTGCGAATGTGCTCCAGCATTGCCAATCCGGCATGGGTGGCCTTAAATGCGCTGACCCGGGGCGGCAAGTACTGCGGCAGAATGCCGAAGAACGCTGTGACCGAGTCGCCATCGAACCGATTCACGACCCCGCCGTGCATGGAAATGATTGGCACCACGCCGGAGAAGTAGTCGTTGAGGGTACGCATCACTTCCGCCGGGTCGGCAGTTCCGCTGGTTGAGGAGAAGTCGCGGAAATCCGCGCACAGAATCGTGGCCTCCGAACTGTGTCCTTTCAGCAGCGCTCCGCCGTCGGAGATGGCCGTCCGCAATTGCTCGCGCGCCTCCGGTGTGGCGCTGCGGCCCAATAAGTCACGGTAGATTGAGCTCTCGCGCAGCCCCTCCGCCATCCGGTTGAAGGTGGCCGACAGCACTCCGATCTCGTCCGAGCCCCGCACCGGGACGTGGGTGTCGAGATTGCCGCGGGCAATCTTGGCCGAGGCCTCCGCCAGTTGGCTGAGCGGCTTGACAATCGAATTCGTAAGCAGCAGGCCGATCAACACGATCATCGCCAGTCCCACCACACCAAAGCGAAGCACGGTCGGCAAGCTGTCCTGTTGACCGATATCCACTGGCAAGCGGACCAGCGAGATCCCCATCACGCCTAGCGTTTCGGTATCTTGGCGAACGCGAAGCGGCGTGAGCACCTCCCAGTACTCGGTACCGGCGACGGTGAGCGAGCGCACCGGGCTCTGGCCCACTCCAACCGCACCCAGCGAGCTCAGGTCATCGCTGGTCAGGTCGATCGATTCGCTGCTGGTCGGCTCCAGAGTCGAGCTGACCGCCCGCCCGTCAACCAGGCTGTAAATTGACACATTGGCGCCTGCCTCGTCGCGCACCGAGGCGACCAGCCGATCAGCATATTGGCCGACCA
>CAZGCX010000290.1:0-3120 GCA_964524585.1 uncultured Anaerolineaceae bacterium | reverse complement strand
TGGCCGTGGGGTTGAAATTCATAGGTAGCAGTGTCGCTGATCAATTCTAGCCTCAGTCGCTGAGGTCAAATACCAGACTACAACAGAACCACCCGCCGTTCTGTACCAAACATAATTCGAGACGAGACGGTGACCGGGCGTTAACCGGCCGGTCACTTTGCGTTTGTATGCTGAATCTGCCGGAGGGAGGCGCGGTGGGATTCACAGGCTAGGGTTAACACCCCATCCCACCGCTCCTCCCACTCCAACATCCAGGACGCTGCTGGTCCTGGGCCCCGCCCGAGGGAAGCGAGGCCGATCTGGGGGATGAGCTACAGATCACCCAAGCGAAATCGAGGGGCAACGCCTCGTCCGAGGGGAGCGAAGCAGAACCTGGGGGCAGCCAATGCGCTGCCCGACCAAGGTCGCAGGGAAGGGCGGGACTCAATCAGCGTCCGCCGCGGGGGGAACACGTAGAAACCGGCCTAATGGCCGGTTTCTCTCTTTTCACTGTTAGGCAGCACTTCGCGGGGAACGGGATCGAGGGCTGTCCCAGAAAGCTGGAACCAGATGGAAGCACCGAATTACTTAGAGCTCATCGCCGATGGCCTGTACCAGGAACAGGATTCGCTCTCAGCAGGGAGGAGCAGGATCATGTTGAGGTTCAGTCAGTTCATGATTGGTGTACTGATCGTGGTGTTTCTGCTGCTGCTGCGGCCACAGGCCGCCGGCGGGCCAGCAGCCTATGTCACGGTCGATCAGACCGGCCTCGGCTCCAGTCTGCAGCCCGGTGACGTGGCGATCGTGCGGCGAGCCAGTTCGTACAATACCGGTGATCTAGTCGCGGTGCAGAGCCGCGACGGTCCGGCCATCTTCGGCCGGGTGGCCGGTCACGAGGATGGAACTTACCGGGTCCGCTTCCACTCGGACGCGGACTCGGTGGCGGTCGAAGAGCCGTACGTCATCGGCCGGCTGTGGTTCAACCTGGGGAGGTTGGGGCGCAGCTTGTCCGGATCGGTGTTGAATTACTTCAAGCTAGAGGCAGAACCCGCGCCGTAACCGCGGCCGCTCAGACCGTGGCGTCTGCCTCGGCCTGGTCTTCCGGCTCGACCTTATAGAGCTTGGTAGCCCGGTCGATGAACAGCACGCCGTTGACGTGGTCGATCTCGTGCTGGAATACCCGCGCCAGCCAGCCCTTGGCCTTGAGCTTGAACGGCTTGCCGTGGCGGTCGAGCCCCTTTACGGTGACTTGGCTGTAGCGGTCGACGTCCCCCATGTAGTCCGGGATCGATAGACAACCCTCGGTGCCCGCCACCGTTTCACTGTTGTGGCGGGCGATCTCCGGATTCACGACTGCGTACAGTTTCTTGGGCTTCCCTGGAGTCCGTAGGGCAGGTGGCTCGGCCTCCGGATCCTCCGGCGGCTCGCCGTACTCCACCACGATGATGCGCAGCGGCACGTCGACCTGCGGCGCGGCCAGCCCGACCCCCGGCGCCTGCCGCATGGTCTCGATCATGTCGTCGATCAGGACCTGCAGCTCGGGCGTCATGCGCGGCACTTTCTTGGCCTTCTGGCGCAGGACGTCGGCTGGGACGGTGACGATCTCTCGGATAGCCATGAGTTAGGTAATGTGCCTGGCGGTTCGCCGCCGCGGAGCGGTCATCGTCTCACCCCTCGGCCTCGGCGCCGCGCTCCTGATGATACACGCTGAACCACTGCGCCAGTTCCTCCCGGCGATTGCGCCGATCGAGCTCGCGCCGGCGCTCCAGTAAGGCCTCCTGAGCGCGCACGATGTCCTGCTGAACCCGTCCGGGGTCGAGCACGCCCTCAAAGGTGAACTCGGCCGTGCCGACCTGTGCCACCACGTCGCCGTAGTTCAGCAGCAGGCCGGTGATCCCCTTGCGCTTGACTTCGGTGCCCAGGATGTTCTCGAGCGGCGCCAGTTTGCGCAGCTCACGCGCCAGCGGTTTCTTGTACACGTCCACGATGTTCTCGGGCGTGATCTGGTACAGGTCGTTGGCCCAGTCCATGTACTGATAGAGCCACCAACCCATCGCCGGCACCAGCAGCACCAGCGAACCCAACACCGCGGTGCCGGGATCGAAGATGGTGAGCAGTCCGCCCAGATGCCCGCCGAGCATCGTCACCAGAATCATGATGGCAATCGACGGCAGCGCCACGAAACGCATCAGCACCGCCCAGTGCTTGCGGTAGGTGATCACGCCACGTTCTTCAAAGCGAACCTCGAAGGTCCAGTGGCCCAGTCCGACGCCGTTCTTGGAGCCTGGTTTGCCGGGGTCCGGCTGGATCGGGCGCTGCGGCGCGCCCGGAGTACGGGCACTGGCCGGCCCGCCTGCGCCAGAACTCTGGGTGGACTCGCCCGCGCCCGACTTTGGGGTGGGCTCAGTAGCGGGCTCAGGTGGATCCAGTGTGCGCTGCAGCGCTTCGGCAACCACTTCCCGGTCTTCCTGCTGCCGCGAGTGCTTCACTTTGCTCCACTGCTGCTCGATGACCGCCGCCATCGAAGCCGGATCGCCGACGTACCTAAAGGTGATCTGTCCGGTGTAAGTGCGGATGATCACGTCCCCATAGCCCAGCGTCCGGCCGAGCAGCTCAGTGCTGACGCTGACCGACAGCACCATGTGCAGCGGCGCCTCCTGCCGGCTCTCGTACAGGCCGATCACCTTTTCCAGCCAGATCACCCGCCGGTTGGTGACGATGTAATAGTCGTTTCGCCAGTCGAGCACCTTCCAGGCGGTGAGCGCCAGGCCGACGACCGCCATCGCGCCAAACAGCCAGGCCAGGCCAGTGCCGAAGAACCACCAGGCGCCGACCGCGCCGGCGACCAACAGCACGCCAGGCAGCGAGAGCGATTGGAAGAGCAGGTTGATATCCTTGCGGGCCAGGGCGTGTACGAACTCGTCCGGAGCGAGCCAATCGAAATGCAGGCTGAGCGCCAGCCGCCGGCTGTCGGCGGTGAACTTGAAGCCCCGCAGCGCACCGGAGGTTTCCTTTAGGAGCGCCTCAAGCTGCTCCGCCCGCCACCGAAAGGCGGTGGTGGGTTCGCTTGCGAGCAGCGCCGCGTGGTACCCCTCGGCGCGGGACAGTTCCAGCTCGCCGAAAGTGTCGCCCGGGCCGAGC
>CAZGCX010000289.1:0-3124 GCA_964524585.1 uncultured Anaerolineaceae bacterium | reverse complement strand
CTCTCAACAACAGACTTACCGGCAGGGAGAGCACGGCTTGCAGCAGCTTCCAGAGCAGCACCCCGAGCACCAGCGCCAGTAGTAACTCCAGCAGCAACAGCGCAACGAAAGCCGGGTCCAGCTTGATCTCGGTTAGAACCGCATCGGCTACCGAGGCATTGATCGAGAACAGCACGATCACCACCACGTCCATGACCACCGTCACGCCAAGCGCGGTCTGGGTGTACGGGCCCTTGGCGCGCAGTTCATTGACGATGGCGATCGCCGACGACGGTGAGCGAGCAACCAGAATTGACCCCGCCAGGATGGCGATCGCCGCCCGCGCCCCCGGCGGGAGACTTTGTAAGAAGGGCACCCGGTCCGCCAACAGCAGCACTGCCAGACTGCCACCGGTGAAGGTCGCCAGGGTCAGCCCGCCGGTGATCCATGCGATGCTGCGCAATCGGGCTCGCAGCTCCTTGAGGTACAGTTCGGACCCGGCCGCAAAGCCGATGGTTGCCAGCGCAATCTCATCCAGAAACCGCAATCGCTCGGGAACCCCTTCCGGAATCAGGCCCAGTAGATAGGGGCCAGCCAGAATCCCGGCCAGCAGATAGCCAGAGATCAGCGGCAGCCGCAGCCGCATTGCCAGCTGACCGATTCTGCGCGAGGCCAGTGCGATGAATCCAAACGCGAGCAGAATCGGAACCAGATCTGGAGCGACGCTCATCTCAGCCCCAACGGAGTTCGTGCACGTTCAGCCCCAGCGGACTTCGCTTGCGCTCAGCCAATCACTCCCCCTCCCGCATGCGCAGGTAGGAGTCGAAACGCTCGGCGCTCACCCGCCCGTCTTCCACCGCCTGCAGCACCGCACAGCCTGGTTCATGGGTGTGGGTGCAATTGCTGAACTTACAGTCCTCCACCAGTGGCGCGATCTCCCGAAAGTAACCGTCGAGCTCTTCCGGCTCGATGTCCCACAGGGCAAAGGCCCGCAGGCCGGGGGTATCGGCCACGTAGCCGCCACGTTCCAGTTTCAAGAGTTGACGCACCACCGTGGTGTGGGCCCCGAGACCGACCTCACTCACCTCACTGGTCTTGAGCCCGAGTCCTGGCTGCACTGCGTTCAGCAAACTGGATTTGCCCACTCCCGAGGGGCCGGCCACGATCGAGAGGCGATCCTTCAAAGCACGCACCAGATCCGGTACGCCTTTTCCGGTGGTCGCTGAGGTATACAGCACCGGATAGCCGATCTGCTGATACTCGCCGAACTCCTCTCGGGCGCTCTTAGGCCGGACCAGATCCAGCTTGTTGGCGCAGATTACCGCCGGGATCTGTATGCTCTCCGCCATTACCAACAGTCGGTCCAGCAGCCGGAAGTTCGGGTCGGGATCGGCGCAGGCGAACACGAACACCGCTTGGTCGGGGTTCGCGATCAGGACCTGCTCGACATCTTGACCAGGGTTGCGGCGAGAGAGGGCCCGGCTGCGTGGCTCAACCTGCTCGATCATCGCCGGCCCTGCATCGCCCAGGCTGAGCTTCACCCGGTCCCCAATGGCAATCAGCGTACTGCCCTCCAGATCTTGCTTCAGCCGTCCGCGCGATTTGGCTTCCAGCACGCCGCGCTCGGTGTCCACCTCATAGAATCCGGCTCGCGCCCCCAGCACCAGGCCTGGAATCAGCTCGCTCATTCGGGGTGGTAACCGTCCAAGAAATGCCTTGTGGGAACTATCCGGCGATTTGCGGGCGTAGCTCGAGGTTCAGCAGGCAACCGGCTTAGCCTTCCGGGGTCGGGGTACCTTCAGGTTCAGGGGTGGCGGGCACCCGGATGCGGGCTTCCCACGGATAGCGGCTGATCGGTTGGCCCCTGAAATAGGCCTCGACGATGCGTTTGAATACCGGCGCTGCCCATTCCGAGCCCTCCCCCTGGTGTTCGAGCAGCACCACGACCGCGATGTCGGGCAGATCCGTACGTCCCTCGAACGTATAACCGGCGAACCAGGCGTGCGGGTTTTCCTGGCTGGTTTGTGCCGTGCCGGTCTTGCCGGCCAAGTCGATATCCAGCCCCAGAAATGGAAGATAGGCGGTGGCACGCAGATTGCGGACGACCCTGGCATCGCGCACAACGCCGACCATCGCCTGCTGGATGATCGCCAGATGCTCGGGGCTGACCGGCAGCGTACCCTGTGGATCGGGCGAAAACTGGCTCAGAATCTCGCCCTCGGCATTCTCCACATGGTCGACGATCTGCGGCCGGTACAGCGTGCCGCCGTTTCCGATCGCCGCCACGTAGCGGGCCAACTGAAGCGGCGTGACCTGCAGGAAACTCTGACCGATCGCCAACTGCACCTGGTCAGTGGCAGACCACTGCTCACCGTAGATCGCCAGCTTGTTTTCCGGATCCGGGACCAGTCCGCTCGAATCTCCAATCTCGATGCCGGTGGCTTGACCGAGGCCAAAGCCCTTGGCCATGTCGGGGATGGCGGTCTGAAAGCCGTTGTTATACAGGTCAAGCCCGATGTGATAGAAGTACGGATTGCAGGACAGCTCCAGCGCTTGCACCAGCGTAATCGAACCCGCTGCCGGCAGTTCATGTTCGAATCGCCAGTCATACAGCGTAATTCCGGGGAGTTCGTTGAACTCCAGGCCACAGTCGTAGATCGTGTCGGCGGTGTACAGCCCCGACTCAAGGGCGGCGGCCATGGTGATCATCTTGAAGGTTGAGCCGGCCGGGTAGACGCCCAAAGTGGCGCGGTTGAGCAGCGGGTCGTTCGCCGTCTGGAACAGCTCGGTCAACCCGGAGCCGCTGTTGGGATTGTCGGTATCAAAGAGGTTTGGATCGAAGGAGGGAGAGGAGGCCATCGCCAGCACCGCGCCGGTGTCGCGTTCCAGAACCACCACCGCCCCGGTCAGCTCGGTGTCCTCGATCGCCTGCTGCGCGTAGCGCTGCAGGTCACGGTTGATCGTGGTGTACACCGCGTAGGGCGGCTCGGAGGATTGGGAGGCGATTGCCTGCTGCGGCCGGCCGGCCGGGTCGGTGGTGTACAGCGTGCCTCCCGGCTTGCCGCGCAACTGCTGTTCGTATTGATACTCGAGTCCGATTTGGCCGACGAACTCGTCTCCCTGGTAACCTTGCGCCAGATAGTCG